>JALVYB010000036.1 GCA_027038175.1 Caldifarciminota bacterium
CTTGAGGTCATGGCTCACACCCTTGTTTACTGGACACAGGGAGTGTTTAAAAGGGGATTGTTCAGAAAAAATGCCAGAATTTTTGCTATGACGAGTTCTGGTGATCAGCGGGTTATTCCTTATTATGGGGTGGTTTCTGCTGCAAAGGCGGCTCTTGAATCGCATATAAGGCAACTTGCTCTTGAACTTGCACCCTATGAGGTTACTGCCAATGCAATAAAGGCAGGAGTTACTGATACTCCTGCATTGAGAAAGATTCCTGGCAATGACAAATTAATTGAAGGTGCTCTCAAGAAAAATCCACGTGGCAGACTTACAACTCCAGAAGATGTGGCAAATGCAATCTCTGCTCTCATAGACGAGAGGCTCTACTGGATGACGGGAAATGTTATTAATGTGGACGGTGGTGAAGATATAACAGCATAAGAAACTGCATAATTAATTCAAAAGACCCGACCGCATTGTGGTCGGGTCTTTTTGTTTTATAGGCAAACCCTTTTAGTGTTCTAACTGGAACTTTATAGGAATGACGAGAGATACAGAAACTTTTCTGTCGTTTTGCATGGCCGGAGTAAATACAAACCTCTTCACAGCCTCAACTGCTGCTGCGTTAAAGATTTCGTTGCTACTCTTTTTCACTTTGACACTTTTTACATGACCTGTGGTATCAATGACTATTTCTAAAAGTACCGTGCCTTCAATTCCCGCTTTTCTTGCAAGTTCAGGATACTCAGGTAGCACTTTCTTGATTAATCTGGGTTTTACCTGCACCATTCCGTAGTTGTAAACCGAATCATCTTTTGGTTCAGGGGTAGGTGGAAGCTCTGTACCGCCCCATGTACTTATGAAATCAGGTACGTTATCATTTTCGGCAGAATTATCAGCATCCTCGGCATTTTGCTCTTCAGTTATAACTGGTGGTGGGGCTACTGGTTTGGGAGGAGTTGGTTCAGGCGTATACACGTCGGTAAACACATCAACTATAGTATCAAATCTGGAAACGTGAGAATTTATTGGAGCTGATTCAAGTTTGACGCTTTTCACAGTTGTAAACACGACAATCAGGAATAATATTGCTATAGCCAGTGCGAGTTCAAGTCTTTTACCGAAATCTTCCTCCTCGAAATCAAATATTTTTTTGTTTTTTCTCATAACACACCTCCTTTTACATCTCATTATTATTGTAATATTATGTATTCGAAATGTCAATAATGTTTTGTCGGAATTACTGAAAAGTGGTGTTTTCAAGCGGAAGAGAGGTTAAATGTTTTCTCATTTTGTTGATAAGAACCCGGCAGGGTGTTTAAAAAATTGACACGTCATAGAGTATGAGTCGGGTGTTTTAAGTTGACTTAACATGTTTTATGGTAAATACTTATAATACATAAAACGAAATGGAGGTGATTTTATATGCTTACAGGAACCCATAGGGTGAAAGTAGGTTTTGCAGAGATGCTCAAGGGCGGCGTTATAATGGACGTTACCACCCCTGAGCAGGCAAAGATAGCAGAAGAAGCAGGAGCCGTGGCTGTCATGGCTCTTGAAAGGGTGCCTGCTGATATAAGAAAAGAGGGTGGAGTGGCAAGAATGGCAGACCCTGAGATAATCCTGAAGATTATGGATGCTGTTACAATACCTGTAATGGCTAAAGTGAGAATAGGTCATTTTGCTGAAGCACAGATACTGGAAGAATTAGGGGTGGATTTTATCGACGAAAGTGAAGTTTTGACTCCTGCAGATGAGGAGTTTCATATAAACAAGTTTGATTTTAAAGTTCCCTTTGTGTGCGGAGCGAGGGACCTCGGAGAGGCTCTCCGTAGAATTGGTGAGGGCGCAGCCCTCATAAGGACAAAAGGGGAAGCCGGCACAGGTAATGTCGTTGAGGCTGTAAGACACATGAGAAAGATACAGAGCCAGATTAAGAAAATAGTCATGCTCAGAGAAGATGAACTCATGACGGAAGCCAAGAACCTTGGGGCTCCTTTTGAACTTGTTAAGTATGTGCATGAAAATGGTAAACTTCCTGTTCCAAACTTTGCTGCAGGTGGAATTGCCACACCGGCAGATGCTGCTCTCATGATGCAGCTTGGAGCAGAGTCTGTATTTGTTGGCTCAGGTATATTTAAATCTTCTGACCCCGATAGAATGGCAAAAGCCATTGTGGAGGCTGTAGCGTATTATGACAATCCCAAAGTGCTGGCTAAAATATCCCGTGGGCTTGGTAAGGCTATGGAAGGGCTTGATGTTGCAAAGATGAAAGAGGATGAACTATTACAAACAAGAGGGTGGTAATGAGAGCAGGCATTGTTGCACTTCAGGGTGATGTGGATTTACATGAGAAGGCTTTAAAAAGATATAAGTCTGATATAGAGGTCGTACGCGTTAAAACAGAAGAAGATCTGAATGGAGTAGATATCCTTATTTTCCCTGGAGGTGAAAGCCCCACTATGTCCAGGCTTATGGACAGGTTTAATTTAAGGGAACCTTTGCGTAAAAAGATTACAGAGGATAAAGTACCAACACTTGCAACATGTGCAGGCATAGTTTTGCTCTCCAATCTAAAAGAAGACGATGGGAGAGTCAAACCATTTGGCATTCTGGATGTGGTACTCGTAAGAAATGGTTTTGGGAGACAAAGAGAGTCCTTTGAAAGTGAGGTTACTGTTAAGTTTGAGGATAAAGAGCAAGTGGTGACGGGTGTGTTTATCAGGGCTCCGAGAATAGAGAAAGTAGGAGATAAAGCAGAAAGTATAGCATTTTTAGGCGAGGAGGTTGTTGGAGTGTTGCAGGATAACATTCTGGCATTGACCTTTCATCCGGAACTCTCTGATGATACGGAGGTAATATACGAAAAACTCTTTTCTCTGATCGGGTAAATTTTGATAATACGTGGTTTTTGAGTAATAATTAACTTTAAATATTGGAACAAGGAGGAATGATGAGAGAACTATTCACTACTGACAGGGAAATTTTTGATGCCATAATGAAAGAACTTGAAAGGCAGAGGAATGGTCTGGAGCTTATCGCTTCTGAAAACTTCACCTCTCCGGCAGTTATGCAGGCTATGGGGAATGTGATGA
The DNA here is from genome assembly GCA_027038175.1 of Caldifarciminota bacterium. Taxonomy (GTDB): domain Bacteria; phylum Hydrothermota; class Hydrothermia; order UBA1063; family CAJXJZ01; genus CAJXJZ01. The sequence goes on from JALVYB010000036.1 coordinate 3,081, forward strand.
CAAATAAATATGCAGAAGGCTATCCTGGTGCGAGATATTATGGAGGGTGCGAGTTTGTTGATATAGCAGAGGACCTTGCAAGAGAGAGGGTTAAAAAACTCTTTGGCGCAGAACATGCCAATGTCCAGCCCCATTCTGGTGTTCAGGCAAATATGGGGGTATATTTTGCAGTTTTAAAGCCCGGTGACACCATACTTTCAATGAAACTCTCTCATGGTGGACACCTTTCTCACGGACACAAGGTGTCGTTCTCTGGTAAGTTTTACAATATTGTCCATTACACAGTAAATCCTGAAACAGAACAGCTCGATTTTGACCTTATTAGAAAACTTGCGCATGAACACAAGCCGAAGCTTATTCTTGCAGGTTATTCTGCATATCCGAGGTTTATTGATTTTAAAGCCTTCAGAGAAATTGCTGATGAGGTGGGTGCATATTTACATGTGGATATGGCACACATAGCCGGTCTTATTGCAGGTGGTGTTCATCCATCACCTGTCCCCTATGCTGATTTTGTAACTTCCACTACCCATAAAACCCTTCGTGGTCCAAGAGGTGGATTCATTCTCTCAAAGGCAGAGTATGCCAAAAAGATAGACAAAGCGGTTTTCCCGGGAATGCAGGGAGGACCTCTTATGCATGTTATAGCAGCGAAAGCCGTTTGCTTTAAAGAGGCAATGACAGACCAGTTCAAGCAGTATGCAGCCCAAATTGTGAAGAACGCAAAGGCTCTTGCAGAAACGTTGATGGAGGAAGGTTTGAGGCTGGTATCCGGTGGTACGGATAATCACCTCATGCTTGTTGATTTAAGACCTTTTGGTATTACTGGAAACATTGCTGAGGCTGCTCTTGAAAAAGCTGGCATTACAGTCAATAAGAATACAATACCATTTGACCCCGAAAAACCCACTGTAACAAGTGGAATAAGGATTGGTACTCCTGCAGTCACGACAAGGGGAATGAAAGAGCCTGAAATGAAGAAAATAGGTAAACTTATTGCAGAGGTTTTGAGAAATCCAGATAATGAGTCAGTGATAGAAAAGGTAAGGAAAGAAGTGAAGGAACTTACAGAGGCATTCCCTCTGTATAAAGAATGGTATGAAATGATGAAAGAGGTGGCAAAATGAGGCGTATAATAGCAAGTATCATAATATCATCGAGCCTGCTCTTTGGAATGTTTGAATTTCAGGGAGAGGAGCCTGTAACCTTACAACTTGGGTATACTGCAATGGCTTTACCAGATGCGACAGATGCAATGTTCTATAATCCTGCGGGATTATCTAAATCCGGATTGGTAGGTAAAGCCTTCGCTTTTTCGCAATATACCACTTCCCATCTCGGTATAATGGTATTTGGAATAGGACTTCAGTACAAGAACTTTGGGTTTTCAATGATTGAAAGAGGTGCAAAGCTTCAGGGAGACTATACAGGGAGATATGCAGAGGGTAGGTACGCACTCTCTGTAGGAAAAAGAATTACTGATAATCTGTGTGCGGGGCTTGCTCTTAAGTTTTACAAGTTTTCTGAACCAAGATACGGTGCCTCTTATAGCCCATCTGTTGATTTTGGCATGATTGCTAAAAGAGGTAAATGGAATCTGGGGTTTTACTGGGTGAATGCCACAGGTTCCAGAATCAGAGAAGAAAGTATTCCAGAATATGCACAGGTTTCCCTTGGATTTAAAGCGTCAGAACTTTCAAAAACCTATCTAATGCTTGAATCTCATGCTGGAGAACCTGTAAAGGTGGGCTTTGGAGAAGGAATAAATCTCGTTAAGAATGTTCTTAAGGTGAGAGGTGGCCTGATGCATCAGGGTAACGTAAACCACTTCTCTTTCGGGTTTTCTGCACATTATTCTAATCTTACCCTGGATTATAGCGTGCTCTTTGTTCCAGACATGCCCATAAGTCATTCCATAGGGCTTTCATTTGGGAGGTAGAAAGTGAAACTGTTTTTTGCGTTGTTTTTGCTGGTTCAGACTCAGGGTGGCATTGATACAGAAAAGGAACACAAGTACATAGAAAACGAGCCTGCTGATACTGTGGATATAACCCGGGTCGAAAAGAAAGAACTCATTGATATAAATAGAGCCTCCCTTGAAGATCTTGAAAAACTCCCTATTACGAAAAAAGAAGCAAAGGCAATTTATGAGTTTATAAGAAAAAGAGGGCCGCTACATTCTGTATATGACCTCTCTAAGATAAAGGGGCTTAAAACCTGTATATGCAAAATCAAGCCTTATATTAAAGTTATTCCGCCACGTTCCCCCTTCAGGTTTGCATTTTATGCTACAAGAGTAAGAGAAAGGGCAGCGCGTGAGGAGAGCCCGAGAGAGGCTGCTTTTGACGAGTGGATAAGCCTTCTTGCTCATCCTATTAATATTAATAGAGCAGATGTGGATGACCTTTATCAGCTTGATGGTGTATCCCTGCAGGACGCTATAGAAGTCGTAAAGTATGCAAGGATGCTCGGATTCAGAAGATTCTCTCATCTCCGTGCTGTTAAGGGATTATCTTATTATGGTTACAGAAACCTGAGGCCATATATACTTTTCTGGGATAAACGGCCGGAACCTGTAAGTGGAGTTGTTACGGTGAGGAGCGGTTACTACTCGGAACTTTTTGCTGAAGAATCTGGAGAATTGAAGGACAGAATTACCGAGCTTGAGACAAGAGATACAGGGAGTACCATGTGGGATTATCTAAAAGATGCAGGCTGGGATACTACACAACTTGATTCTCTAAGTGAAAGATTAAAAAGGGAAAGAGAGGAATCAGGGAGACTCCATCCGGCACCTTATGCAAAAATAAAAACGCACCTTGTTTTTTACGGGAAGTTTAAAGCGGGATTCCTGTATAATTCATCCCCTTATCTTTTGAGCAGAAAAGAGGGCAAGTTTTATGTCGGGTATGAAGGTAAAAAATATCTGAAAAAGTTAATCGTCGGGAACTATCATCTCACGCTTGATATGGGACTTTTGATGAATAATACTGATGAGTCAAGAGACAGATTTATTGACAAACCCGGTCTTTTCCCAGACCTTACGTCTTCACGTGAGTTTGCACTTTTTGGAGACGCCATGTGGCTCAAGTATAAGTCCCTGCAGTTTATCCAATTTTTCAGTAAAACAAAGAAAGATGCCATAATGGGAATTGATGGTAAACCTCTTTATTACTATACAGGTTCCTTTGTTCCAACAGATTTTAGAAATGCCTTCAACGAAACTCTTTATGGAATGTCTTTAAAGTTTGATTTACCCAATCCCTTACCATTTGGGACGCAGATAGGGATAAGTTACATGGGACTTGATGATTCAGAATTATCTTCGGATTTTAGCCAACTTGATATTCCTATGGATAAGGAAAATTTCTCAGATTATAGAGAATTGTCATGGCATAGTGGGAAGAAAAACTTTATAGGAATTGCAGGACGTACTTATAAAATGCCCGTATCCCTGTACTTTGAGTACGCAAAGCAGCTAAATGCAGGTAGTGCTTTAAATGTATACGCAAGAGTACAGGAACCCCAGTACTATCTTGAGGTTCTGTATAGAGATTATGACCTTGATTATTACAACCCTTATATGAGGGGATTTAAAGAGGATAATAGATTTGAATACACGACAATTGAGCGTTCTTACAGAGACCTTGACCCACTTGCTTCTAATCTGCAGGACATTCCTGTGCCCAAACCAGAAAGAGGTATATACATAAACACGAGGTATCAACCTGCAAGGCAGATTATAATACCCAGAGCATACCTTGATGTGTGGCAGAACAAGGCTCAGGACCTCTGGAACTGGAGATTTCAGGGAGAAGTTGAAGTAAGGCCAATTTATCCGTTAAGGTTTAGATTTAAGGAAAAGTATCAAAATAGGAATACGCAACGTTATTTTGGCTATTCTACTTCTTTTACAAAAGAGCATACATTGCGCTTAATGTTCTTACCGGAGAGGGGCACGTTCATAAGTGCGGAGTATAAGTTTGGAGAGGTTGAACTTACACCAAAAACAAGCTATATTGAAAATGCTATAAGCGGTTCAGCATTCCAGTTCAGAATAAGTCATACGTTTTCCGAAACATTTTCCGTCTCAAGTGGCGTGAGTTTCTGGCATACCAATGGCATGTCTCAGTGGAATTTTGACGATACTGGTATTGATTTTCTATATGGCGATGGAAACAAGTTCTTCGTGTCATTTATAGAAAGACTTGCTCCTAATCTTGGTATAAGACTCAAAGTAAAGACTAAGAGAGAGGATTATCCTCACACAGGACTTTTCGGTCAGGAAATTACGACCCAATCAGGATATCCTGTTTATCGGAGTTTTGTTTCTACAAGACGTGTTAACTCTATACAGATGATTCTCGATTACAGCTTCTGATGCAGATAGGGATTGATGTTGTAAATATTAAGAGAATAGATAAATTACACAGGCAGTTTGGTGAAAGGTTTTTAAGAAAGGTGTTCTCAGATGAAGAGGTAAAATACTGCCTGGCAAGGCAGAATATTGCAGAATGCCTTGCCGGGCGCTTTGCAGCAAAAGAGGCTTTCTATAAGGCTCTGGATAGTAACCTTCAAAAAAAAATTTCTCTTAAGCAGATTGAAGTCCTTGCCGATTCTACCGGCAGGCCTTATTATAGACTTCCCGCAAACCTTGGCGCTCTTAATACGGCGCTGAGTATTACTCACGAAAGGGATTACGCAATAGCAGTCTGCACCTTAATAAGGAGGTAGGTATGAAAAACGTAGTGATTGCACTTGGGGGTAATGCTCTTTTAAGAAAGGGAGAACCAAAAACTTTTGAATATCAGGCTAAAAACGTTGAACTCACAGTTGAGAAACTCATTGATATTTTTAAGAACGGTTATAATGTTGTAATGACCCACGGAAATGGTCCACAGGTGGGGATAGAGGTCTTAAGGAATCTCTGTTTGCAGGAAAAATTTCCACCTTTTCCCCTTGATGCTTTGAATGCCAATACAGAGGGATGGATTGGATACATAATGGCAAGGACTTTAAGAAATTATTTTAGAAAACATGGAATTGGAAGGGATGTCGTGGCAATTGTAACCCAGGTGGTTGTTGATAAAGATGACCCCGGATTTCAGAATCCATCAAAGCCCGTGGGTGATTTTATGACGGAGGAAGAGGCAAAGGAACTTGCAAGGAAATACGGATGGATAGTGAAAGAAGATGCGGGCAGAGGATGGAGGAGAGTGGTACCATCACCCATTCCGAAAAGAACTGTTGAGGCTCCGATTATAAAAAAGCTCTATGAGGAAGGTACTGTGGTTATTGCATCTGGTGGTGGAGGTGTGCCTGTAACAGAGGAAGATGGTATTTTGAATGGAGCACAGGCAGTAATAGACAAAGATAGAGCCTCTGCACTTTTAGCTCTTGAAATAGGGGCGAGCATGCTTGTTATACTTACTCAGGTCCCTTATGCTTACATAAACTTTGGAAAACCAGATCAGAAGGAGTTGAAAGAGGTTTCACTTGGTGAGATAAAGAAGTATTATGAAGAAGGACATTTTGCAGCAGGGAGTATGGGACCCAAAATAGAGGCTGCAATTACATTCCTTGAAAAGGGTGGCAAGGAAGTAATCATAACATCAATAGAGAGGGCAAAAGAAGCCCTTGATAGAAAGGCAGGTACCATCATAACACCGTGAAAAGAGTTTTAATAACAGGTGGTGCAGGATTTATTGGAAGTCATTTTACAAGGCTGCTTGTAAAGGAGGGAATATACACCGTTGTTTTAGATAAACTCACCTATGCCGGGAATTTACTTAACCTGAAGGACCTCGAAAGTTATGAAAACTTTGTATTTGTAAAGGGGGACATAGCGGATAGGGAAAAAGTTGAGGAAATTGTAAAAGAGTATAAAATAAAAGCCATAGTCAATTTTGCGGCTGAAACCCACGTTGACAGATCCATTTTAAATCCAGAACCCTTTTATGAGACAAACATAAAGGGTACCATAGTACTGCTTGAGGTAGCCAAAAAGTATGGGTTAAGACTTTTGCAGGTATCCACAGATGAGGTCTATGGACCAGTTCTCACGGGGTATGCTGATGAGAACTATCCGTTAAACCCAACAAGCCCGTATTCATCGAGCAAGGCTGCAGCAGATTTGATAGCCCTTTCCTATTTTAAAACCTTTGGTGTTGACGTCGTAATAACCCGTAGTTCCAATAACTTTGGCCCCAATCAGTACCCGGAAAAATTTATACCTGTAATTATTCTGAGTCTTATGGAAAAGCAAAAGATACCTGTTTATGGAAATGGGAGGCAGAAGAGAGACTGGATATACGTAAGGGACAATGCCATTGCCATAAGAGAGGTTCTCTTTAAGGGCAGAAGCGGGGAGATATACAATATTGCAGGGAACAAGGAAATTGAGAATATAGAGCTTGTAAACAAGGTTATTAAAATTTATGAAAATTTAACCGGTGAAGAATGGCTCAGTACCCTTATAGCCTTTGTAAAGGACCGTCCGGCTCATGACATAAGATACGCCCTATCTACAGATAAAATAGAAAAGGAGATAGGATTCAAACCCACTTACCCATTTGACATTGCACTTTCTGAAACAGTGAAGTGGTACCTGGATAATTTAGACTGGATAAACACCATCAAGACCAGGGATTTTGAGGAGTATTACAGGAAAAATTATGGGGAAAGGTAATCTTACTGTGAAGCATACTCCTGCAAATACTAAAATCAAGCCTGTAGTTAAATGGGCAGGGGGGAAAAGGCAGATATTGAATGAGTTAATGGTGAGAGTACCTGCTAAGTATAACAGGTATTTTGAGCCATTTGTTGGTGGAGGGGCGCTTGTTTTTGCCCTTTTGCCACGTAATGCTGTGATAAACGATTATAATAGTGAATTGATGAACATGTATAAGGTAATACGTGATAGGGTTGAAGAACTAATAGAGGACCTGAAAAAGCATGTAAATACGAGGGAGTATTACTATAAAATTCGGAATATTGATAGAGAACCAGAGCGCTATAATAGGTTAACACCAGTTGAGAAAGCAAGCAGGTTTATATATCTCAACAGAACCTGCTACAATGGTCTGTATAGAGTAAACAGCAGGGGAGAATTTAATGTGCCATACGGTAATTACAAAAACCCGGTGTGGCTGGATGAAAATAATTTGAGATTGATGAGTGAATATCTCAAGAATGTTGCAATCCTTAATGATGATTTTGAGATAATCAGAGATATGGTTCATGAAGGTGATTTTGTTTATTTTGACCCACCATACGTACCTCTTAACAGTACTTCAAATTTTACTTCATATACAGATAAGGGATTCTCTCTGGAAGACCATAAAAGGCTCAAAAATTTATGTGATTATGTGGATAGAATCGGGGCTAAATTCATGTTATCAAACTCATATACTGAATTCACACTGGAGTTATACAGGGAGTATAATATAGAGGTGGTAAAGGCTAAGCGGGCAATAAATAGCGATGGAAGTAAGAGAGGGGAAATAAGAGAGATTATCGTCAGAAACTATGAATAAAAGTTAATGAGGATTGTAAGTTTTGAGGAATATAGTGAGTTCCTTAAACGTCATGAACATGTAATAATAGGTGATAAAAGAATTGCTCTTGCGGGGAAAAAGACAGTAACGCAGTATAGACCTGTTGATGACTCAGTGCTTCAAAGAACTACAGTATGGAGTTTTCCTGAAAGGGGCAACTGGGCAACTCACAGGGGTGATTATCCGGGTAATTGGAGTCCTTACATTCCGCGGAATCTTTTGTTAAAATATACAGAAGTGTGTGATATTGTGCTGGATCCCATGATGGGTAGTGGAACAAGTATTGTGGAATCCAGGCTCTTATGCAGAAACGCCATAGGTATGGATATAAATTATAATGCTGTAATGGTTGCATTTGATAGGCTAAATTTTCACTATGATGGCTGTAAAATCCCGATAGAAATACGTTTATATCATGGCGATGCAAGAGACCTTAACCTGATAAGTTCAAACAGTATTGATTTTATCTTAACACATCCCCCTTATGGGAAAATTATTTCTTACTCCAAAAAGGGGGAGGTTACGGGTGATCTGTCCACTTTACCGTATAGAGATTATATTGAAGCCATGGGAAAAGTTGCAGAGGAATTTTTCAGGGTGCTGAAACCGGGAAAATACTGTGCTTTACTCATAGGTGATACACGAAAAAACAAGCATTATGTGCCTATTGCTTACGATATTTTGCAGGTTTTTCTGGAAAGTGGATTTATACTCAAGGAGAATATCATAAAAATCCAGTGGAATACCACTAAAACCAGTAAAGTCTGGAGTAAGCTGGAAAACGATTTTTACCTTATTGCACATGAAAATCTATTTGTGTTTAGAAAACCAGTATCAGAGTCAGAGTATAGAAAGTATAAATTCAGTGCAGGGAGGAGATATGGTAAAATTTAAAGAACTCGGGTTTAAATCTATCACGGATTATCAGAGATACTTTTTTGATACGTTATTACCAACCAATAAAACCTATGAATACTTTGTGGACTGGCAAAAAGTTAAGAAGCACCTTAATCTCTATTCTACTGAAATAAGTCTTTTGAATTCACTTATAAGGAAATCACGTTCTATCAGAAAAAAGGAATTTGAGAAACTTCTTGAAAAATATCCAGAGGTTGTGAGAGTTATTCCACTACTTGTTGCAGAAAGAGTGGAAAAGAAAAAGATAAACATCTTCGATATAGATACCCAAAAGTTCCTTGAAATAGATTTTAACCCTTCAGCACTTAAAAGTAATGTGAGAAGAATCCTTGACTTTGTTGAAAATACCGGTATTCTCTCTCTTATGGACGAAGTGAAGGATTTATATGACTATCTCCTGGGAGTTGAGGTAGGGCTGGATACGAATGCGAGAAAAAACAGAAGTGGTATAATATTTGAGAGAATGATACAGGAAAGAGTTGAGTTTTTGTTGAAAGCAAAGTATGATGTTATAAGAAATGACCCGGATTTCTCCCTGTATCCCAAAATAAGAAAAACTCAAAAAGGTAAGCCTAAAAGACACGATGTTGTTATCTATCACAGGGGACGCAGGGGTATCCCTTTAGGAATAATTGGGTGTAATTTTTACAATACAACCGGTAGTAAACCTGCTTCAATAGCAGAGAGTTATATTGAAATGTACAGTGTTGCCAGAGAGAATGGGATAGTATTTGTATGGGTTACAGACGGTCCTGCTTGGTTAAAAATGAAGGAGCCATTATATAGAGCAATGAAGGAAATAGAGTGGATATTAAACTTCAGAATGGTGAATAAAATACAGCGTATTTTTGGCGTGTAAAAGACTTCAGTCTTTTCTATCCATCTCTCCTGTATTAAAATAACCCAATAAGGAGGGTAAATATGCAAATATTTTTAATAGCAGGGATGATTTTTACGTGGTACATCAGGGATTTTGATGTCAGGGCTGAACTTTTGAAAAAGAATGTTATTAACGTGAGCGAAATTATTACAGTTGACTTTCAAAATGAGGCAAGACACGGTATTTTCAGATTCATTCCAACTTCATATAGAGGTCATCCTGTGGGTCTTAAGGTTCAGAGGATTTATAACGTAACTACTGGAAGTGATGCTCATAAAACCACGAGACGAATGAAAGATGTCTTGATTAAAATTGGAAGTCCTGACAGGTATGTAAGTGGTGTGAATACGTATATGATTGATTATTCCATGAAGTACGTTGTCTTTGATACCCTGAATGTTGACAGGCTTGTCTGGAATGTTACAGGAAATTACTGGAATACGCGAATTTCCCATGCACGCTTTAGCATGAAAGCACCCTCTGGAGTTGATGTTAAGGATTTTCAGTGTTTCACAGGGGGTGTTGGGTCAAAAAGAAGAGATTGTGAGTGCCATATGGAAGGCGCGGATGTAGTATGTGAAACGACAAAGGAACTTAATGCTTATTCCGGAATGACCGTTGTTGTGGATTTTCCTGAGGGTACATTCAACAAGCCCGGTTTTCTAACTAAATTCTGGTGGAAGTTCAGCGTTTTCTGGCCACTTCTTATACCTGTTATTGCATTCGTAGTTATGTACAGGAAGTGGTTGAAATACGGTAGAGACCC
>JALVYB010000037.1 GCA_027038175.1 Caldifarciminota bacterium
CCCTGGGTCTTTACCTTTTCTGCCAGATTCCTGATGATTTCAGGTCTTAAATGCACCTTACCGCATTTTTTACAGACAACTGCAGGTATGGGTACGCCCCAGGACCTCTGACGGGAGATAACCCAGTCAGGACGCTCCTCTATGGATGCAGAGATTCTGTTGATTGACTCTGGAGGAATCCATCTAACCTCTTTAATATGCTCAAGAGCCCTCTTTCTCAAATCCTTATGGTCAACACTCAAGAACCACTGGGTTGTTGCCCTGAAAATAAGAGGAGACTTACATCTCCAGCAGTGGGGATAACTATGTGTTATCTTATCGTAATGGACATATCCACCTTTTTCTTTAAGGACCTCCACAACCTTTTCTGAAGCCTCTTCGGTGTCAAGACCTTCAAACTCCGGAGCTTCCTTCGTGAACTTACCATCCTCATTAACAGGAGAAATAACCGGCAGGTTGTATTTTCTACCCGCTTCAAAGTCCTCCCTACCATGTCCAGGTGCTATGTGAACGATACCGGTTCCATCCTCTGTTGTAATATAATCTGCAAGGATTCCCAGGGACTCCCTGTCAATAAACGGGTGAAGGAATACCTTATGTTCAAAATGTGTACCCTTGTGTTTTTCCAGAACTCTATAGTTTTCCCATTTAAGTATCTCAACGTTCCTCTTGAGGGTTCCCTCTGCAAGGATGTATTTTGTGCCATCTACCTCAACTATTACATAATCAAGGTCAGGATGGAAGGCAAGAGCAACGTTTGATATAATGGTCCATGGAGTTGTTGTCCATACAAGAGCGTATACATCACTGTCCTTTTCCTTCATTCTAAACCACAGAGATGGAGAATCTATATCCTTGTATTCAATTTCAGCCATTGCAAGTGCCGTTTTACATGTAGGACACCAGTGAATGGGCATCTTGCTTCTGTAAACAAAACCCTGTTCAACTAAGTCTGCCAGAATCTCAAGCTCCTTAGCCTCATACTCTGGTGCCATAGTGAGATATGGATTATCCCAGTCTCCCAAAACACCAAGCCTCTTAAACTCCTCCTTCTGGATATTAACCCATTTCTCTGCAAATTTTCTTGCTTTCTCTCTTATAAGGAGTTTGACCTCTGTTTTCTTTAGATTCTCATAACTCTTTGCAAGTTCCTTTATTTTAGGGTCATTCTTTACCACTTCATTTTCAATTGGCATACCATGGTTATCCCATCCAGGAATATAGGGGGTTTTGTAGCCAAGTAACGCGTGATATTTAACCACAATATCCTTCAGAATCTTATTGAGCGCCTGACCGAGATGTATGTGATTATTGGAATAGGGTGGTCCATCGTGTAACACGAATTCCTCTTTTCCTTCTCTATCTTTAAGAAGTTTTTTGTAGATGCCTGCCTCTTCCCACTCCTTTATAAACTCAGGTTCTCTCTTTGGCAAATTTCCCCTCATCGGGAACTCGGTTTTCGGAAGATTTAACGTGTCTTTGTAGTCTTTCATATTGCCTCCTATTTTAGCGTATTACGAAAAATAACAAATATCCTACAACTAAAAACACCAGACTGCTCAAAAAGCCCTTTCTGGTAACATTCTCCCTTTGCAGAGAAGAAAAACTTTTATCCTTAATTTCAAACTTAACTGAATCCTGCCTTCCATCAAATTCAGTATATAAAACAGCGCTGTCTCCATCATTCCTCAGAGGACCTACCACAAGCTCATGCAAGCCTGTATTCCGGGAAACCGTATAGCCCGACTCATACAGGTCAAGCACCACTTCGTTACAGACCATAAGAGGAGCCCTGCATTCCATTTTAACTATACCATCCTTTTGCACACCAGCAGAATCCAGTATGGCAGATACTTTAAAAGGCAAAAATACCCCACTTATCAAAACAAAAAGGGCAAAATTCACCTTTCTATTATCCTTCCTAACGCTTGGAGAGTCAAGGAGATAGCCCGGGGACTACCATGCGCCACCACCTCCTCCACCGGCACCTCCACCGGAAAAACTTCCTCCAGACCCACCACCTGAACCAGAGGAGGGAGATGTTGTAAGACTTGACTGCATGGACGAAACCATGCTCGTAAACCCCGCGCTTCCTGAAACATAAACCGTGGTAAGTCCTGCTCTATCTCTTAATACCTCATATACTTCAGCAAATACTTCAGCCCACTTTTTCTCCTCTCCAAAAGCAACAGCATAAGGAAGAAGGTTTTTGAACATTTCAGGATTCTCAAGGGCAAACCTTTTAAGCCTTTCCTTTTCCACCCTGTGGATAAACTCTCTGAGTCCCTTTAACTTTCTGAGTGCTTCTACCCCCTTTTCGGTTTTTCTTGGAAGATATTTTCCAAAAATCATCACTATAACCCCGGCCAGAGACATGGAAATCATGCCAAGCCAGATTCTTAGAGGATTCGAAAGAGAAATAGGAACAAAAATAAATGAAAACACAATAAGCAAAATGCCATAAATAGAATACTTATTCCTGATTTTCTCAGGATTCCCTGCAAAAAATCCGCGCTCCGTAAGGCGTTTGTATATAGCATCCTTCACATCCGAAAAGATGATATAGTACATATTTCTCAGGGAAGAAAGAACAACCACAGGATACTTTGCCTCAAGTTCTTCCAATTTTTCCAAAAACTCTGCGTACTCAGGTTTCTTATCTGCTTTCTTTTTAAGTTTCTTTTTGAGTTCATTAACTCCTGATGAATCCTCGTCTTTGTATATTTTTTCAAGAAACTTCAGGACTTTCTCCTTCTTTGCTTCATCACCCTTCAGTTTGATATCCACCACACCTTTGTACCCCATAAAAAGGCTGTTAAGTATTTCACATTGATAATCCTCAAGTTCATCATCACAGTCTTTAAGTTTTACTATCACATAATCCTTTTTATCAGGGGTCTCCTCTATCCTGATATATCCTCTAATTGCAAGGTTTAGTATCTCTGCTGTAAGGTCTCTGGGATCCACAACCTCATCAATCAGTGTCCCGGCTTCTATAGGAGACAGGTCTTCTGGAGGTTCATAGGTTGTTGCAATGGGTCCTGTCTTAGGGTCTCTACCGTATTTCAACCACTTCCTGTACATAACTACGAATGCAATAACAGGTATAAGAAGTGGCCAGAAAACGCTGAACTTCCACCAGAATTTAGTTAGAAAACCGGGCTTGTTGAATGTAC
>JALVYB010000038.1 GCA_027038175.1 Caldifarciminota bacterium
TATATAAACCTATTTTCAAAGGAAGGTAAGGAACTTTTACTTTATCTTCTTTCCACCCTTCTTGCAAAGGACTGGTATCTGGGTGAGGACCATTCAAAAAAGGTGGCGGAATATTCAAAGGATGTAGTAGAGGCGTATGAGTTGCTTGGAGGAGAGAGCATTAATAAAGGGAAAATATACCTTGCAGGTCTTCTCCATGATACAGGAAAACTCTATATTCCATGGTATATTCTGAATAAACCCATAAAACCAGTGGACCTTGAGTGGGAGAGTATGAAGTATCACCCTACTTACGGGGCTATTATAATGAAGAAAATGGGGATGCCTGAGTTTGCAAGGTACGTGGAGGAACATCATGAGAGGATTGACGGAAGTGGTTATCCTTATGGAATTAAGAACCCTCATATAATCTCACAGATTATTGGGATTGTTGATGATTTTGCGGCAGCTACGTCGCTTACAAGAAAATATGAGAAACCACTTTCTAAAGAAGAGGCTTTGGAGGAATTTGAAAAACAGAAGGGAATTAAGTTTGATTCAAAGGTTGTTGAAGCCTTAAAAATCGCGATGAAAAGTTAGTGAGTTGCGGTTACCATTGGGATAATGGTATCTCCAGGAATTGGGGCATGTAATCTGTAAATTTTCATGGCTTTTGTCGAGTCAACGAGTTTACCCTGATATTTTAAGATAACTTTCTGGAATATTGCATCCCCATTTCTCTGAAACACGAAAAGAAACTTGCTTTTCTTCGCTTTTTGTGTAAATTCGGAGTCGAGTGTTATAATATAGTGGGAATGCCATGCAGGTTTCCCGAGTGCGGGGATATACGAAGCCACGGAATTATAACGTACAAGGCTGTAATAATTATCCTCGTATTTTGTGTTGACAAATCTTTTGACCATGTCCCATGTTGCTCTGTCCCTCGAGTGTTTTTTGTGTGAGAGTGTGATTAACGCAAATCCTAACAATGGAAATACCACGCCGGTAATCCTGTATTTCCTGAATAAGAAAGCGAGTCCGAAAGAGGCAGGGATAATAAGTGGTACTATTACCCGTCCCAGGTAAAAACACTTAACCGGATTGAACGGTATGTGCATTATACCGAATGCGCTTGAGAGTAACCCTAAAATTACGGGGAAAATAATTGCCCACATAGGAATTTTATCCTTTACTTTCATTTTCTTTACATAAGGTATCATGGCCAGTAAACCGAGTATCACAACCACAAAAAGCGATTTCCAGGTGTTGCGAATTATGTAGTTATCTATGTACAGGCTTTCAAATCTGTCGGTTACAAGGTTTGAAGTCAGAATTTTGTAATACTGTAATGAGAGAGTTGAGAACATAAGCACCGAAGAGGTGTATAATTTTTTATCTTTCAAATTAATTATGATATAGGGGACAAAAGCTGCCACCGCCGGTATAAAATGGGTGGAGAAAGCGCCTGTCCAGAATAGTATTGAGAACGGTAACGGGTATTTGAAAGCAAACACAATGTAAGCAATGGAAGCCAGTGTGGGAAATCCACCCCAGGCAAGGAAATTTGAAGGCCTCACCAGAGTAAATACAACAAGTAAGGAAATGAACGGGTTTTCCAGCCATTCATTGATGGATAGATAGAACAACATAAAAAATATAAATCCGGTTACAATGGTAGCCTGAAGGGCCGATATCCTCAAAAGAAACATTAAGGAAGTTGCCACGAAATGAAAGCCTATGTTGAATGCACCCAACCCATTTACGTGGAATGGATAGAATACCGGCGAATAACCTTTTGCATGGTAGAGGCTTAATACCGTGTAGCTGTGCATAATCGTGTCATTACCAAAAGATAGTGTGAATGGCAGTGTTATTATGTATCGCAATATTAATACCAGGATTGCAAAGAGAATAATGTTTTTTTCTTTATCGTATTTTATAAAGATTACTCCATAGAGACCTATGATGGAGAAAAAGAATACGAGGATATCCATGTGATGTATGGGTATCCATCCTATCAGAGACCAGAATAGTAATGAAATAGCGAGAGATGTGGAGAATTTGTGTGGTATCCTAAAAATTTTAAGTAACAGGCTACCTATACCTACTAAAAAGCCGGGTAAAAGTAAAATTTTTATGAGCACATTTTAATATTACAGCAAAAATGAAAGAAAATAAACAACAAACCTTTTTTATAGCCTTAAAGTTAGGTTAAACACGAATACTATTTAAATATAACGGAAGTCAGAAGGCGGGTATGCCCCACATTCTAACTAAAGAGCCTTTTTCCCCTCCTCTGTAATTACATATTTACCCTTCACCGGACTCTCAACAAGCCCCTTATTCTTAAGCCCTCTCAGTTTCCCGGTTACCTTGGGGGTCGGAAGCCCGGCCTTTTCTGCAATTTCTTTGCATCCAGCAGGCTCTGTAAACTCTTTTAGTGCATTCAGTATTGCTTTCTGGACCTCATCAAGTCCTTCCTGTTTTTTCTTTTTTCTACAAGGCATAACTCTCCTCCTTTTAAAAGTTTTTGTTTTATTGTTATTATAAAACAAAAGACAGATGATTGCAACCCTGTTGTATAAATTGAAATGCATGTATTTTCATAAACTTCTACACTACGGCATTTTTACGCCCATGCTATTCACTCTATACTATAAACAACAAAAAGGAGGAAGAATATGAAAGATTGGGCATTGATACTTGGTGCATCAAGTGGTTTTGGGAAAGCAACTGCCCTGAAGCTTGCAGAAAACGGGATGAATATTATTGGTATTCATTTTGATAGAAAGAGTGCAATGAAAGAGGTTGAAGCCCTGGTTGAGGAGATAAGGAGTAAAGGAGTTGATGTTCATTATTACAACATTAATGCAGCAGACGAGGAGCAGATGAATCGTGTCCTTGATGAAATAAAAGAAATGTTTGATAAAGATGAGGATGAGAACAAGATAAGGGTTTTGATGCATTCTCTCGCTTTTGGAACGCTTAAACTATTTATTTCTGAAAATGAAAAAGATATGGTAAATAAGAAACAGATGGACATGACCCTTGAGGTCATGGCTCACACCCTTGTTTACTGGACACAGGGAGTGTTTAAAAGGGGATTGTTCAGAAAAAATGCCAGAATTTTTGCTATGACGAGTTCTGGTGATCAGCGGGTTATTCCTTATTATG
>JALVYB010000039.1 GCA_027038175.1 Caldifarciminota bacterium
TCCACACTAACAAGCGGCAGGTACAAAGATCTTGACATCGACGTAAATTATCTTCACGATACAATTTTCCTGTGGAGGGTATTTTCAGCCACATCCAATGATACAACTTATTGGTCAGCAATAAGAAAATATATGTACGACCCATCAACAGATAACTTTTTTCTTCTGAATACCTTTCCTCTCATACAGGACAGTTTTATATACAATGTAGATATCGCCACACTGGATACATTGGGAGTACTGGTATACCAGGCAAATGGCGGTGTAAAGGTATGGGGTTTCACACAAGACTCCATGATAGGGTCTCCTACTGATATAACACCCCAAGAAGAATATGATTACCTGATTGGAGTCGTAAAAGGCTTAACATTTCAGTTACCTAATCCCATAATTTACTTTGGCATAGCCTACACCTCTGGAATCTCTGTTATACCGAACACCCAACCCATTTATTATGTGGAAACAAGCGATGGAACCTCTTTTTACAGCACGGACACTCTTAATAATAACCCATCCACTCAGCCACTCCTCATAAGCTACGATGAGGTCGTCAACTTTGAGCCTGCTGTTTTGTATTTAGATGTTGATTACCATGGTTCTTCACCATTTTACTGGTGGGACAATACCACTCTCTATGCTGACAGACGAAGCAACATCACTGAAATTCGTGAGAATAAAAGTAAAAACATTTTCACAAGGAGTATTTTAACAGGTGGTCATGTACAATTGACACTATCAAGCAAGAGTGTCGAGCCTGTTGAAATAAACCTGTATTCACCAACAGGAAGACTTATAAGAAATATTTACAAAGGCAACGTCACAGAGGAATTAAATCTTGACTTCGACATCTCCGAATTACATCCAGGTGTGTATTTCATCAAAGATACAAAAGGAACAATATATCCCATTAAAATACTCAAAAAATGACCTATCAAAGGGGAGCCCTGCTCCCCTTTTTCATAACTTCATAAATTAAAAAATCCCTGAGAAATCTTCCCTCCATGGAGCAAAAAATTCATCCTTGACTTTCACATATAAACATATTATAATATAAACTGTAAAAAGGAGGAGGTAGGATATGTATAAAAAACTATATGTGTTGTTGCTTGTTCCCTATCTTCTTTATGGATGGGGAAGTGACTACATGGTATCTCAATCTGATACAACCGCAGGTGTCTTTTACCTCTACACTGCCGTAATGGACAAAGATGCAAGACAGGCAATATTCGCGGTAAGGGACAAAGAACCATATTACCTGGATGTTTACCTTGAAGACTCTGCATGGACTGGTACTTTTTCAAAAGTATCGACCTCTATGCCTTTCAATACAAGAGCTTCTCAACTGATGGCGTACTATAATATATACGACTCAACCACATACATTGTGGCTTATACCCCTCAATCATCATATTCCAATCTACATTTACTCCCATTCCACTGGGATTATTCCTGGAATTCAAGTGAATTCGTTCGTATAGACAATGCTCCTGATGACACAATTCTCTATCCAGACTTTAAAGCACTGTATGACCTTTCCAACAATCAACTTTATTTCTTTGTATCGTGTGTAAAACATACAGCAACAAGTGACTCAGTTTTCATTTACACAAGTCAGGATAAAGGGAATACGTGGAGTAAACATGTTATCGGCACTCTATCAGCCTTCAATTATGGCAATCTTAAAATCGATTTAATTAATAAAAATGACACAATATTTTTATTCAGAACGTATACGTATACTTCAAATGACACTGCATATGGAGTAGTACTGATGAAACATATGTATGACCCGGGATCTGACGTTTTTACATTCCTTAATTCTTACCCTGTTGTAACAGATAGTTTTGTATACGGATTAGACATAAGCACATGGAGCGATAGGGGAATTCTTGCCTTTGATGCCAATGGTGCAGTAAAGATTGTGGGTTTTGCCACAGATACCGACACAATAACAGACCCTGTTGATATATCTTCTCCAGTGTATGAAGAATATCTTGTTGGAGTTGTCAAAGGATATTATTTCCAGTTCCCCACACCACGCACATATTTCGCCATAGCCTATACACCAGGGATTCCTTTCTTCCCAAATACACAGTCTATTGTGTATACAGAAACAGACGACGGCACCTCATTTACGTCTCAGGATACGTTAAACAATAATCCATCAACACTTCCCGTTCTTGTTAACTATCCAGGTCTTCTTATTACTGAACCTGCTGTATTATACGTTAATGTGGATTATCATGGTTCATTCCCATTTTATTACTGGGACAATACAACTTTGTATATAGATAGATCATCTACATACTCAAAGGTATCAGAGCATAAAGCCCATAACTTCAACTCTCGTGCGATATTAACCTATGGTCCTGTTAATTTAACACTAAATGTTAAAAACGCAAAATTTCTTAATATCAATCTTTATTCAGCCACAGGAAGACTTATACGAAATATTTACAAAGGCAATGCCGCAGAAGAATTAAACCTTAACTTCGACATATCCAGTTTACATCCTGGTGTGTATTTTATCAAAGATACAAAAGGAATAATCTCACCCATCAGAATACTTAAAAGATAAAATATAAATAGAGGGGAGCCAGGCTCCCCTCTTTCATTCCATATCTCCAGAACCAAAAATTTGACTGTAAGTCTCTTAAAGTTTATATTAATTCTCAACTAAAAAGAAAGTGGAGGTATTTTATGCATTTTGAGGGTTATTACAGGTATCCAACCATATGGAGAGATAGAATTGCCTTTATAGCAGAAGATGACCTATGGCTGGTTGGTATAGAAGGAGGCATTGCTAAAAGACTGACCTCTAACATAGGAGAGGTATCTCACCCTTTCTTCTCTCCTGATGGTAAATTCATCGCTTTTGTCGGAAGAGAGGAAGGTAACCCGGAAGTATATGTTATGCCCTCTGATGGTGGTGAAGCAGAAAGGCTCACATATCTTGGTGGTAACGTACTCGTACTTGGCTGGAAGGATGAAGACCATATAATTTTTGCAAGTAATCACGAGCAACCCTTCAGGTCATTGTATTTTCTTTATACGATTCATAAGAAAGGAGGACTACCTGAAAAACTCCCGTACGGTCCTGCAAGAAGTATCAGCATTGGTAAAAACGGAGTGGTTATTGGAAGAAACACAGGAGACCCTGCAAAATGGAAAAGATATAGAGGAGGAACAGCAGGAGAACTCTGGGTAAAGGTCGGGAAAAACAGGTTTAAAAAACTCATAGAACTCAAGGGTAATCTTGCAAGCCCCATGTGGATAGGCGAAAGAATATATTTTATTTCAGACCACGAAAATATTGGTAACATTTATTCCTGTCTACCAGATGGGAGTGACTTAAAAAAACATACCAATCACAAAGATTTCTACGTTAGAAATGCCTCAACAGACGGAGAAAAGATAGTCTATCACGCGGGGGCAGATATCTATGTTTTTGACACAAAAACCAAAGAAGACAAAAAGATATCAATAGAGTACAAGAGTCCACTTATACAGAGAAAAAGAAAGTTCGTAAACCCTCTTAAATACCTCGAAAGATTCAGTCTCTCAGAGGATGCAGCCTATATAAACGTTATAACAAGGGGCAAATCATTTACAATGGGACTATGGGATGGTCCTGTCTCCCAGCACGGGGTGAAACACGGTGTAAGATACTTCATCTCTGCCTGGCTTAATGATTCCAAAAGACTCGTCGTAGTAAGTGACGAGGGAAATAAAGAACACCTTGAAATACACTCTATAGACGGGAAAATACTTAAGAAATTTAACCATCTTGATGTCGGTCGTCCATACACCATAAAAGTTTCACCGGATAAAGAAAACGATATTATTGTACTCCGTAATCACAGAGAGGAACTCGTATTAGTTGATCTTAAAAAAGGGAAGGAAAAGGTGATAGATAGGGCAAAACAGGGCTCTATCAACGGTTTCAATTTTTCACCATGTGGCAGGTACATAGCATATGGCATAAACATATCCATATACCACAGTCTCATAAGAATCTATGACATTAAAACAGGAGAGACATACGATATTTCAGAGCCCATGATGGACTTTGCACCTGCTTTTTCTGATGACGGAAAATACCTTTTCTTCCTCTCAAGAAGAATATATAATCCAGTAAGCGACGGTATACACTTTGCCCTTGGTTTCCCTCGCGGGTCAAGGCCCTATGTAGTCTCTTTAAAAAAGGATACTCGTTCACCTTTTCTAAAGGAACCACAGGGTTTTACAGAAAATAAGCAACAACATCACAAAGATGAAAAGAAGAAAGAAAGTATTGAAATTGATTTTGATGGTATCAAGCACCGGATTGTACCCTTACCTGTTCAGGAGAGAATATATTTTGAACTCGGTACTGCTCACAACAGGGTATTCTATACTGCACTGGACAACGGAGAGAGCTTGCTGGAAGAGGACTCTTTTGAGCCCCAACATAATGGAAAGAACTTATATGTCTTTGATTTGAATACAGAGGAAGAAGAGCTATTTTTCAAGGGTGTTTCATCATTTAAAATTTCAACGAATAAAAATGCCATAGGAATACGCACACATAATGGTATTAGAGTCCTTTCTACACAGGGGAAACCTGACTTAAAGGAACAAAAACCTGGAAGAAAAAGCGGAATAATTGATATATCCAGAATAAAACTTGAAGTTAACCCTCCTCTTGAATGGGAGCAGATGTTTAAGGAAGCATGGAGATTGCAACGGGAATACTTCTGGCGTGAAGATATGTCTGGAATACACTGGGAAAATGTGCTAAAAAAATACCTTCCCCTCCTTAAAAGGGTTGCCACACGGGCTGAGTTTTCCGACCTTATATGGGAGATGCAGGGTGAGCTTGGAACTTCCCATGCCTATGAAATGGGAGGGGATTACAAACCACGTCCACACTATAACATTGGCTTTTTAGGTGCGGATATAGATTATGATAAAAGGAAGAAAGCCTTTGTGGTAAAACGTATACTCAAGGGTGACGGATGGCATGATAGGTATTTTGTGCCACTTTCACAACCAGGGGTAGAGGTGGAAGAAGGTATGGTTATGGAAAAAATAGGGAATGAAGAGGTTAACTACAATAATCCACCTCACCGCCTTCTTGTCAACAGAGCCAATGACCTTGTCAAAATCACATTCAGGAAAGGAAGAAAGAGAAAAGAATTCTGGGTAAAAACCATTGATGATGAACTGCCTGTGCGATACAGAGACTGGGTGGAGAGAAACAGGGAATACGTTCACGAAAAAACAAATAACAAAGTTGGATACGTTCATATTCCTGACATGGGTGCGAGAGGATTTTCAGAATTCTTCAGGTATTATCTTGCAGAATTCGATTATGATGGGCTTATCATCGATGTTCGCTTCAATGGGGGAGGTTTTGTGTCACAATTAATACTGGAGAAAATAGCCCTTAAACGTATAGGATACGACTTCTCAAGATGGATGGGAAGAATGCCATACCCAATTGAAGCAAGGAAGGGTCCTCTTGTTGCAATAACTAACGAATACGCCGGCTCAGACGGAGATATATTCAGTCATGCATTTAAACTGCTCAAACTTGGAAAGTTAATCGGAAGAAGAACATGGGGAGGTGTGGTAGGGATATGGCCAAGAAACTGGCTTGTTGATGGAACAGTCACAACACAACCTGAGTTCTCATTCTGGTTTCAGGACGTGGGCTGGGGAGTGGAAAACTACGGCACAGAACCCGATATCGAGGTGGATATTACACCTGAAGATTATACAAAAGGCAAAGACCCACAACTCGATACAGCCATAAAAATTATACTTAAAGAAATTAAAAAGAACCCTCCACTTGAGCCCAAAATGCGAACTTGACAATTCGTCTGTATGGTAATAGAATAAATTTGAAATAAAAGGAGGTGAACTTTATGAAGAGGATATTTTTACTTGTGTTCCTGTCTTCAGTGCTTTTTACAGCATGTGGTAAGGAAGATAATGGTGGAGACTTATCAGATATTATTGCTATTATAACCATGCCAACCTCTACAGAGGATGCAGCATCAGAAAGCAAAGCAAGTCAGGCTTACGATGGAATGCCTCAGGGCATCCCTATAGTGGTTGATGTAGATAAATCACCCATCAGAAAAGACCCTCTTGATAAAGGACCCTTTGTCAATATAACAAAAGCAGTTGCACATCTTGGGCTCCCGGTATACCCTGATTCTCTATGGGGAGAATGGGAATTTGATACTATAACAGGTGCGTGGAAAAAAGTCAAAGACTATCAAAATACTGATTCAACTGCTGTGTTCAGATGGTTTGATAATGGGGCTCTCTTCAAACTCGTTGCACAGGATTTTGTTCTCGACCCGAATTACGATATAATCCACGCGGCTTTTCACCTATTTATCGGGGATTCAGACGAACTTGCCTGGCTTGTTGTTGATACCATGGCCTACAACAATGGTAATCCAACCTATGTAAAATTCGCCTACGATATTTTATCACTTGTAAATGTTACAGTTCTGGCACGTTCGGAGGCTCAGCACCATTTGAGAGAACCTCACCTCTTTGGTACAGTAGATGGAATAGTGCAAACAATGGATTTTGATACCATTTATACCTATGTTCACAATGCTACTGACCTTTCCCAAAGGGTCTCTGTAAGTTTCAACAGAAACGATAAAACCTACGGAAAAGATATTGACATAACAGCACCAGACAGTATTCCCGGTTACATGTACCGCAATATTTCAGGAATCGTTTACTCATTTGGGGCCGATGTAGAAGACACCATTGGGATACTTGAAGGGAAGATCTGGCATCCACAGGATGCACAGCATAAAAACTATCTTGATATCATTCTCAATGAAACTGGCGAAAGAATCCATCTGTGGAACTAAGTATTAATGACTTTTTCAAGTAGCCTTTCTAAAAATCTATCCAGTGTGAAATGAGGAAGGGGATTTTCCCCCTTCTTTATAGATTTAAAGACTGATAAGAGATTTCCCCGCTCTTTATCACTTGTGTTTTCCAATATTGCTTCAATTTCCACCTCTTTAAAAATCGAAAGACGACCCACAAGAACAATAAACAAAATTCTACTGGGCCTATCCAGAGCATTAAAATCTACTATAGAAAGTAAAGTGGTTGCAGAATCATAATCTTTTTTGAGATATAACCCAAGTGCTTTTCTTACAAGTAGACGGGAAATCTCATGCTCCATATCCTTATCCTGCAAAAGTTCCAGATACTCATCTATTATTCCAATTGCCTCATCTATTCTGTTGCTTTCATAAAGCGTATAAATAAGTATAGGCAAAGGGTCATTGAGTTCAGTTCTTATATCACCAAGTTCTCTAAATATGAAAATTGCTTCTCTGGCATTTCTTTCGGCCTCTGAAAGTTCGCCTTTTATATAATAAGTGTAAGATAGATTGGCAAGAGCAATAGCCTCAACCGCTTTATTACCAGATGCTCGTGATATTTCAAGAGCCTTTTTGAGGTATAAAATAGCATCATCATGGAGATTTAAACCTGAATATGCTCTTGCCATATTAACAAGAACATTCATTTCCATGAACCTGTTTCCGAGATTACCTGAAATTTTAAGAGCATGCTTAAAGTTTATTATTGCCTTCTCTGGATTTCTATTTTCCATGTATATAAGCCCAATATTGTTGTAAATAGCAGGCAAAAGCCCTCTGTTTGCAGTCTCTGTTGTTAGATTCAGAGCCTCATTCAGATAGGAAAGAGCACGGTCATAATCTTTTACATACATAAGGTAGGTACTCATATTAATAAGAATTCTGGATAGCCTATCTTTATCACCAAGAGAACGGTAAATATTCATAGCCTCTTCAAAGTATTGATAAGCGGTTTTCCAATCACCTTTTCTGGTATATATGTTGGCAAGCGTATTCAAACACATACTTTTTCTTATGAGCACCTCTTTATTGCTCTGGCTTAAGCGGTTTATTATAAGTAAAGCCATTTTTGCCCTGCTTTCTGCCTCATCAAATCTGGAAAGTCGAAACATCACCCAGGCCATTCTCCCCAGTATTTCAGCCCTTAGAATCGGATTTCTCTGTTCCTGTATTTCCTCTAAGATGTTGAGTGCTGAAAGAAAATCTCCCTCCTTCTCTTTTATACTTGCAAGTCTTATCTTCAATCTTGTATAAATTTCCTCATCATCACCCAAAATAGACAGTGCATAAGAAATAGTGCGGGTTGCCTCTTCATACTGTGACAGAATCTCAAGCACATGGGCTTTTTTCAGTAACAAAGAAGGGGTGGGGGTTTCTACTTTTTCATAACATTGCAATGCAAATCTGTAGTTAGCCTGATTTTTTGCCAGGTCTCCTGCTCTCTCAAAAAGTTTCTCTGCTTTTTCCGGGTCTTGAGCGAGTACAAAATGCCTTGCTGCATCGTATAACAAAATGGCGTTATCTTCATAAAGTTCAAGTATGCCGCCGATGATGTTATGAAGTTTTGTTCTTTCCTTCTTTGTAAGGAGTTCATAGGCAGCATCTCTAAGAAGCTCATGGATAAAGGAGTATTCCACATCGTTTTCAATGAGGGACTTCGTCTCCCTCTGGACTATACCTTCAAGTTCAAGCGTCAAAAGGCTCTTTTCCACGGATTTTCCACGCACGATTTCAAGAACACCCTGCCAGAAAATACGCCCTATGCACGCAGCAGTCTTTACAACTTCCTTTTCCTCCTCCGGAAGTGCATCAACCTTTTCCGTCAAAATACCTTTTAATGACTCAGGAAGGTGTAAGTCTGTTTCCTTTACCCTGAGAGGATTACGTTCGAAAAGCCCTTTTTCTTTGATATACTTTAAAAGCTCTTCAACATAATATGGATTTCCACCTGTTTTTTCGCTAATAAAATCAATAAATTCTGGAGATATTTTCTCGTCCTGTGCCTCGAAAATAAATCTCAAAAAAGAATATAGAGTGTTTTTACTTACAGGAGATAATGAAATTTCCACGTCAACATCAAATGATTTAAATAATTTCCTTGAATTAACTATTATAAGGAGTGGTGCATGACTTAAAACATCACGTAGGTTAGAAATAAAGTTGTATGATTCCTCATCTACATGGTGAAAGTCGTCTATAACAATAACTGTGGCACTCTTCTGTCCTGAAAACATAATTTCAAACAGAGTATAGAGCGCATTAATTCTTTCTTTTATAACATTCTTTGAACTGCTCTGGTCTGTTCTGGAAGGAAATATTACAGAGAGCACGAGACTGGTAAACGTTTTAATTTCTGCCTCGCTCAAATTCTCCTTCATTGAAAACAATCTAAAAATTTCTTCTTTGAGTTCATCATAATTAATTTTACCAAGTTTTTCAGTTATGATGCGGGAAACTATCTGATAACTACCCTGTTTTAAGGGGTCTGCACGTACGAGAATGGTCTCAACGTTTTTCTTCTCCTCAATCCTTTTCAAAAATTCCATTGAAAGGCGTGTCTTTCCGATGCCCGCATCTCCGTGAACAAGGACCACTCTCAAAGCACCATTTTTCAAAGTATCCTCAAATGTATTTAAAAGCGTATTAAGCTCTTTTTCTCTTTCAAAGAATGGAGTTAAGACTCCACCTTTGGGTTTAAATACATTTTCCTTCTCCCCAAGCACAACATACACACGTACAGGCTCTTTTCTACCTTTTACCTGAGTCTCTCCCATATATTCAAATTCAAAAAACTCAGAAGCAAGTTCCATGGTTTTCCGGGATACAAAAACCTTTCCAGGTTCTCCGATTGATTCAAGCCTCTGTGCAACGTTTACGGCATCTCCCATTACTGTTGGTTTTTCACCGGCAATGGAAGACCAGAGCACATCACCTGTATTAATACCGATACGAAGTCCAAGGGATAAGTTGTGTTTTTTATTAAACTCCTCAAGTGCTCGCTGCATTAGAAGTCCAGAGAGAATTGCTCTTCTTGGGTCATCGCTGTGGGAATGAGGAGCACCAAAAACTGCCATCACAGCATCACCTATGAACTTGTCAAGGTAGCCACCGTGCTGCTCTATGATTTCTCTAAACTTTGCAAACACGGAGTTTATAATATCCTCAACGTCTTCCGGGTCCAGATTTTCGGAGAGGCTTGTAAAACCTTTTATATCCGCAAATAAAACCGTTACAAACCTTCTTTCAGGAACCACCTTACTCATATGGTAGTAAGTATATGAGAGGATTAGTGTTTTCCAAACAACTATGGTTGTCCTTCCGCTTTTTTTGCATTAAAATTGCCATAAGCCCAAAAGAGGTAAATAGTAAAAAGATTGCCTAATCTTTCTGGGAGGATTTAAAATGAATATAAAAAGTGTGATAACAATTATTCTTTCAATTGTTTTAATAGTTCTAACTGGCTGTGACATTGTCCTGTCACCAACAATTGAGCACAATTACATACCACTTTTTCCTGACACTATAGCCGGCAGAACCATTGTTGGAGGCGAAATTTACTACTGGCCCTACGATAAATATGGGATAGATAATGCCATTTTTGCCGCGAATGATACACTGGTACTTATACTTATGGACACCCATTCAAGTAATTTTGAAGTAGGAAGGTATATTTCCGTTTTTCATTCAAATGGATTTTTTAAATTAGGGATTCATCCGTATCTGAAAGGAGGAATTTTCAGAACCAGCGTAATACAGAAAAATTTCCGGTTTATAACAAATGATTTTATTATCGGCACAGGGGTTAGAATTGTTCCCCACTTTAAATTCAAGCATTTTATGGCAGGTGCGACACTTGTACCCTTTTCAGGAGGACTGATTATATTTACTTTGCCTGTTTCATCTTCTGAACATCTCTCTTTTGTGTCACCAAGTTTCACACCAGAAATGCTGAATCTTTTAAGTATATTTGCATATATAAGTACAGAAGGCGAAAAAATGAAAGCATACATTGGGCCTTCACTTACACCAATCAGCAAATACTCACTAAACGGAGGGATTGCGTTTTACAGAAATGGAAAGGAATTTTTAAGGTTTATGCTATCTCTCAGTAAGTATCAGGACACAATTTATAAAAAATATAATCTCTATCCCTACGCTTTTATGCTCTCTATATGGAAACCCCTATGCCAATAATATCTATAAACCACTCAAAGGCAATAAAACCTATGTTAAAATTTCAGATAACCCAATCCACGCTGTAAAATACATATAAGGAGGCAAAATGTTTAGAATTAAAATTTCGCTTCTTATTAAAGCTACTCTTTTTTACGCTATATTTCTATCAGGATGCTCCGTTACATTCTCTCCCCCAATCCAGAACTATTTTATTCCCATATACCCAGATTCAGAAAACGTCCTCTCTTTTGGACTTGAATTGTATAACTGGCCCCTTGCACGCAATGGTATAAAACCTTATTACGATCCAGTTAATGATTATTTTCCCACTCTACTATTTTATGATACCCACTCAAGCGCTATAATCGCGAACGCCTATACTCCATTTTTTTATAAAAGAAAATTTAAACTTGGATTTAACCAATTTCTAAAAGTTGGAGTATGGCGTACAGGACAATTCTCCAAAAGCAATGGACTTTCTAAAAACTACTATGCAATTGCTGGCGGAGGCATAAGATTGTTGCCCCACATTGTTACCCCACACTATATGATAGGTGCATCTATTGTACTTGCAGCAGCAGACATTGGAACTGAAGTAATATCAAGAGATACTATCCTGAAAGACTTAAGCATAGGGTATACGCTTATACCTGAAATGGTTGGCATGGCGTGGATTTACGCCTACTATATTACAGGCAACAATCATGCTAAGTTTTATATAGGCCCCTTTTCCCATATGATTCCCCCCACTTTTAGCACTGGAATAAATAACGGAATAATTTTCTTAAAAAACGGAAAGGAGACTTTCAGACTTTCGCTTTCTGCAGTCTATTATAGAGAGTATCACTATAGACTTTACAACCTGTTCCCAGCTGCTTTCATGATTTCTGTATGGAAAACTTTAAAATACGTTCCGTAATCCCAATTATTCATACTGTTAAGCCCTGCATTTTCTCATTTTAAGTGCCTCCTTTACTGCTGAAACCAAGTAGAATCTGTTAAAGCGTGTATTTAACACAAAGACTCTCACAAGATACCTTTTGAAATTGGAACAGCAATTTCGCCCAATTCATAGCCTACCATAATTCATTTATCATACATTTCCCATGCATTAAAATTACAAAAAAGGAGATGGAGATGTCGAGGATTAGAATTTCACACCTTATCAAAACAGGTATCTTTTTTATAATAGTCTTATCTGGATGCTCTCTTACTTTCTCTCCTCCCCTTCAGAATTACTATATTCCTCTATATCCGGATTCAAGCAACGTTTATTCTATCGGATTGGAACTGTATAACTGGCCACTTGCACTCAATGGTATAAGACCTTATTATGACACCGCTCTGGTGTTTTTTGACACACACTCAAGCGCTCTTCTCGTAAACTCCTATATTCCGTTCTTTTATAAAGGTAAGTTTAAACTCGGATTTAACCCGTTTATAAAAACAGGGTTATGGCATTCGGGAGTTTTCGACAAAAATACCGGACTTTCAAACGATTACTTCGCACTTCTTGGTGGAGGTATAAGGATACTGCCACATATAGTAACCCCACACTATATGGCAGGTGCATATCTCGTACCTTTTGCTGGTGGCTTTGTGGCTGGAATAATAGCCAATGATACCATTCAGAAGGATATACCTACAGGACTTACAATCATACCGGAAATGTTCAATATGGCCGGAGTTTATGCTT
>JALVYB010000040.1 GCA_027038175.1 Caldifarciminota bacterium
AGGGTACAAACTACCATGAACCCTGAATATGGGCTCACGGCCTACTTTGAGATGAACGTCAGATACGTCCTTTTCCCTTGCCTCTCTTAAAAGTCTTTCAAGTTCAATCATTATCTGGTTTTTACAATCACAACTGGTTTACCTGCATAGTATCCACAGTTTTTACAAACTCTATGAGGTTCCATTGGAGCGCCACAATTCGGGCACTTGATATACTGGACTACCTTAAATTTATAATGTGTTCTCCTCTTTCTTGACCTCATTCTTGAGCTCTTTCTTGCTGGAACTGGCATATTCCATCCTCCCTGTTAAAGTGAGATAATTATAAGACCTACCTATTGTATTTTCAATAACTTGCATTTACTCAAGATATCAGGGTAAAACCATTATCCTTTTAATTACCTCTTTTTTCTTTCCTTTAAATTCCATAAAATACACACCAGGTTCAAGTTGTATTTTAAATTCCTTCTTCATGTTACAAACCTTTATAGAATAGACTCTGGCACCATAACCATTATAAACGTTAACATAGCCAGAAGCATCTAAAAAATCGGGGATACGTAGATTTAAACCATTTTTCTTAGAGTAAACCGTGGCAGTATATGGATTTTTATATGCATTTCCTTCAGATACACCGGCCAACTCGGACATGAAGAAAATATATACACCATCCTCCCCATCAGCCACATAAATAGTAGAATCAGATACGGCTACAGAATAAGATTCACCATGAGTATCGTATGAATATACAGGACTTATATTTTGAGGGTCTTTGATATCAAGGACTTTGACGCCTTCCTCAAAGTCTGCTACAAATAAAAATGTATCCTTCACAGTAACCCCATAAGCGTGTCCACCTGTTGAGTAAGACGCTAAAAGAACGGGATTTGCAGGGTCTTTCACATTGAGCACAACAACTCCATTGTATTCGTCAGCAACATACAAAATCGTATCCTCTATATATAAACCAAAAGCATATCCCCCAGTCCTGTACCTGCTTATAAGCAGGGGATTAGCAGGGTCTTTTACATCTAAAATGGTAACTCCACTATCATAATTTGCAACGTAAAGTAAACTGTCCTTAACAGTCACTGAAATAGCACTTCCTCCAGGATTGTATTCGGACAAACTTACGGGATTATCAGGGACACTTACGTTAACTATTACAATTCCTCTCCTGTCCACAGCAAGATATACAAGTGTGTCCATAGCGCAGAGTCCCCTAACAGGGTCAGGATAAAAAGACATTCCGCCCAATTCAACCGGATTCTCTGGAGTTTTTACATCAATAATTAAAAAACCGTTAAAATCATCAGCCACATACAGAAATGAGTCTTTGACCTCTACTGCTGTAGCATATCCGTCTGTGTCAAGATGTGCCAGGATATAGGGGCTTTGCATATCGCGTGTGTCAAGGATATAGATGCCATTATCCCCATCTGCTACATATAGGATCGAATCTGTGGCACAAATGCCGCGAGCCAGGTCTCCACCATTGTAAGAAAATATCCGATAAAAAGGATTATGCACATTATATTCTATAAAACCACCCTTCTCTGCAGAAACATAGACAATACTATCTGTACCATAGATACGGGAGAAATTACCGGATATATCATAATACTCATTTGAGTATAAAACCGGGTCTCCTGGATTTTTCACGTTAAACACCGCAAGACTATTGTTGTTGGATACAAAAGCAAGCGTATCTTTTACATACACATCAAAAGCAAATCCTCCTGAAGATGTTTTACTCAGTACATAAGGAGCAGTGGGATTCTTCACATTCAGAGTGACCAGACCATCAAGATGAGATGCAAGGTAGGCTATTGTATCATAAACATAAACCCCAAATGCATACAATGTGTCAATATCCTGCCCGACTGCCACCATTGAATCGGGATTTTGAATATCGAGTATCAAAAGTCCGTTATATTCATCAGCAACGTATAAAAGGGAGTCCTGTAAATAAATGTCATAGGCAACGAGATCTGAGGTAGCATATTTTGATATAACCTGAGGGTTTGAAGGGTCTTTAACATCTATCGCATAAACTCCTCCATTGCCAGCAGATACAAACAACACCGAATCGTGCAGAGCAAGCGACCTGAGATACCCGGAAATGGCAAGATGTGACAGCAAAAATGGAGAATGCTTATTGGTAACATCAAGAACAAGTAATCCATCTCTATAGTTTGCAAGATAGAGAATAGAATCTTTCACAACAATTCCCTCCGCATAATCCTCCGTGTCATAGGAACCATATATCCTCAAAACACCGTTGTAGGGACACATTATTACAAGACTCATGCCAAATGATGCGTAAATAAAACTATCCTGTACATACGTGGCATGTGCTGGACCGAACAACTCCCTTCCTCTCAATTCAAGTCCCTTATTGTTCGGGGAAAACGCAAACAACATGACAAAAAAGACAATGCTCATCCTCTCCTCCTTTATCCGGGCATTATATGTCAAATAGAGAGTACTGTCAAAGTTTTATGGACATTATCTATCCCTTATAATAGTGGTGTCATGAAGAAACTCATTTTTGCTATAATACTTCTTTCACAATCTCTCACAGGAGCGAAAATACTGTTTGATTATACCAAAGATGAAGATGCAGGGAATGCAGACTGGGTGATTGATGACAACTGGCCATATCCTCAACCAGCATGGCCTGCATCCGAAACAGACTGGAATGGAGCCATATCCTCATGGGGTTATCAATTGAAGATACAATATTACGATACGGTTCACACTCTTTACAATTACCCAATTACTTATGGTCAGAGTTCAAATCCATTTGACCTTTCAAAATACGATGTTTTTATTGTGGTGGAACCACAGGACACATTCACACCAGGGGAAGTAAACGCCATTTTAGAGTTCGTTCAAAATGGAGGGGGATTATTCATTGTCTCAGACCACTATGCCTCTGACAGAAACAACAATGGATGGGACTCACCAAGAATATGGAATAAATTTGGGACAGAAGAGTATTTTGGCTTTCATTTCCAGGTAAGTGGTGAAAGTTATAATTCCATTTCAGAAACATCCTATTCTATTAGTAGTAACCCTGAGTTAAACGACATTTTACATGGTCCTGAGGGAGATGTAACTTCCCTTGCATTTCATTCAGGAGATGTAATGCGCCTTAACACATCCTACAACCCGGAGGCTAAAGTGGTAGTTTACTACCCATCCACCTCATATGGAATGTGTGTTATATCCAGATATGGTAATGGGAAGGTGGCAGCAATTGGCGATTCTTCTCCATGCGATGACGGGACAGCACGTCCGGGTAACTCCAATATTTACAACGGATGGGGGGAGGCAACAGATTCAATACTATTTCTAAATCTGACAAGGTGGCTTGTACCCACATCTGGAATAAAAGAGCATAGGACAACTCTAATTTATGCAGAAAAACTTAAATCAGGAAGAAAAGAACTCTATGACCTTTTAGGAAGGCATATACCAAAGGGCCTGTATTTGCGAAAAGGCATTTACATACGCAGGGACGAGAAAAAATTTATTTTAAAGATTCAATAAAGGCATCAAAAAGATTATTAAAGGGTTCCCTCTCGTGCATATACTCTGGATGGAATTGGACACCTATTATAAACTTACTTGAAAGATGCTCAATTGCTTCAATAACTCCATCAGGAGACACAGCGCTTACTATAAACAAAGGAGCGACCTCATCAAGTGCCTGATGATGAAAACTGTTTACTTTTATGTTTTCCCTTTTCACAATTTCGTATAATTTCGTGCCTTTTCGTATGAATATATCATGTGTTAAAACATCTCTCGCTTCTTTCTGGTAATGTCCGTCTATATGCTGAATAAGAGTACCTCCGAACGCCACATTCAAAACCTGCATTCCCCTGCAAATTGCAAGTATTGGCTTATTTTTCTCATACAGTTTTTTAATCAGTTTTATCTCAAATTCATCTCTTTTTCTATTAATCTCTTTTGAGCCTGCGTTCTCTTTATTGTAAAGAGAAGGGTCGACATCCCCACCACCTGAGAGAATGAGCCCTGAGAGAATCCTGGATAAGTGCTCTATATAATTTTCGTCGTTATATCCAGGGAGCATTAAAGGATGAGCCCCCCGTGTTATAATAAGTTCTGGAATTTTCTTTGTAATATAAAAATCTCTCTCGTTTTCTTTTATGGTAATTCCCACGAACATGTTAAAATTATACTCACCTCTATACGAACTACGAATTTCAGGTTTGATTATCCGTCCTGTTAACAATAAAATACAGTGCAAGAGGTAATCATGATTAAAATAGATGGAAAAAATCTGTCGCTTGACGATGTTTATAGAGTTTCTATAAACAAAGAAGCGGTCATTGCAGATACAGAATCCATTCTCTTTGTTAAAAAAACACGCCGCATTGTTGAAGAAAAAGCCAGCGGAGAAGTTCCGATTTATGGCATAAACACAGGAGTGGGCAAACTCTCTGAAATCAAAATACCAAAGGAAAAAGTGGAGGAGCTACAGGTCAATATTCTTCGCAGCCATGCAGTGGGTGTGGGTAACCCACTCCCCCCTGAATTTGTAAGAGCGGCCATGCTTCTTAGGGCGAATACGCTTATAAAAGGATACTCCGGGGTAAGACCGGAAGTTGTAGAAAAAATCATTGAATTTCTTAATAAAGACATTATTCCATACGTTCCTGAAAAAGGCTCTGTGGGTGCAAGTGGTGACCTTGCACCGCTTGCGCATATTGCCCTGAGTTTAATAGGAGAAGGATGGTGTCTTGAAGATGGTAAAAAGGTGCTATGCAAAGACGTCCTTGACAAAAAAGGTGTTTTACCACTTAGACTTAAAGCAAAAGAAGGCCTTGCCCTTATAAACGGTACACAGGCATCAAGTGCAATTATAAGCCTTCTGCTCAAAAAGTCATTCAATCTTCTCTATGCTTCTAATTTTATTGCTTCTGTGGTCTTCATAGCCCAGCATGGAGTTTTAGAGGAATTTGATGAGCGGATTTCTGACATACGCCCGCATGAGGGACAAAGAAAAGTTGCAGACTACATACGTAAACTCGTAGATGGCTCTCCTGTATTTAAAAACAGGAGAAAGGTTCAGGATGCATATTCAATTCGGTGTATCCCACAGGTACACGGGGCAGCGCTTGACCTTCTCGAATTTTCCAGAAAAATAATGGAAACAGAAATAAATTCTACTACAGATAATCCTGTCGTATTTGAAAATGGAGACATCATTTCAAATGGGAACTTTCATGGACAGTACCCTGCTTATGCCGGAGATATAATTGCAATTGCACTTACAACTCTATCATCTATATCAGATAGAAGGAGTTTCAGATTGCTGACCCCAGAACTCTCATCAGGTCTTCCTGCATTCTTAATTAAAAATCCGGGTTTAAACTCCGGTTTTATGATGTTACAGGTCACGCAGGCATCTTTAGTTGCTCAAAATCGTATACTTGCCAGTCCTGCCTCTATTCATTCAATTCCAACCTCCGGAGACCAGGAAGATAGCGTATCCCAATCGATGAACAGCGCGCTCAAATTGAGAGAGGTTTACGAAAATACATTAAACACACTTGCAATTGAACTTTTAATTGCCATCTCTGCTATTCGACTCAGAGGAATCGAGACTCTTTCCTCAAAACTCAAACACATTTTTGAATCAAAACTTTCAAGAGACTATATTCCTGAATTTGAAAACGATAGAATTTACCAGGAAGACATAGCAAAAACACGAAAGTTCATAGAAAATACAGATTTCTTTAATATTTAAGGAGGGATAACATGGGGATTCTCGTATTTATTATTGTCCTTGCAATAGCAATTTATATATTCCAGAAAAGCGTTCAAAAGTATGTTGTGGTTGAAAAAGGAGGGGAGGTCAGAACAGTGCGGAAACTTAATATACCCTACTATAAACTTACCATTCTCATATCTATACTCCTTCTTTTGGGCATTATTGCGGTTAGTATAAGATACGTTCCCGTTGGTCATGCCATGGTAAAATTCAATATAGTAACAAAGAAATTTAGCGTTGCAAGGGAAGGGATAACCCTTGTGCCTCCTTTTATATACAATACATATATTTATGACCTGAGACGGCAGGAATACACCATGACTGCAAGGAAAGGTGAGGGACGTAAAGCCAATATAGATGACAGTTTGTGGGCCCCAACCAATGAAGGATTACAGGTGGGAATTGACCTTACAACATGGTACAGAGTTGACCCTGACAAACTCATATACGTTCACAGGAAGATAGGCCCTGATTACGCAGAAAAAATTGTAAGACCTACAATAAGATCAATTGTCAGATTGGTAATTTCAGAATATAGTGTCATGGATGTATATTCAGCCAAAAGAAAGATAATCCAGCAGGAAATTGAAGATAAAATCAAAAAAAGACTTGAACCTGACGGGTTTATTGTAGATGGAGTTGTGCTCAGAGACGTTCATTTTACACCTGGCTTTGCGAAAGCAATTGAAGAAAAGCAGATAGCCCAGCAGGAAGCAGAGCGTATGAATTATGTGCTTTTAAAAGAGCAAAAGGAAGCAGAAAGGAAAAAGATTGAGGCACAGGGTGAAGCAAAAAAGATAGAAATTGTTTCAAAGGCACTAAACCAGAATCCAAAATACCTTAAATACTTATATATAAGCAAACTGTCAGACAAAATCAAGGTTGTGGTTGCTGATCAACCTACAATACTGGATTTAAAAGACATTCTATCTAAATGAGCGATAGAATAAAGGAAATACTTAAACTCGCACGTATTCACAATGCAATAATAGCATCCCTGGTGGTTTTTGTTGGAGTAAAAGCAGCATCTGGGGGTTACATACCCTTTTTTAAAACGTTTATCCTTGCACTGTCAATGTTTTTTCTCGATATATTTGCAAACGTTCAAAATGATATTGTAGATATAGAGACTGACAGGAAAAATAGGAAAAAGAGACCACTTGTAAATGGTTCTATCAGTGAGAATGAAGCAACATACATAGCACTATCATCGCTTTTTCTATCTCTTGCATTGTCTCTTATAGATGGCCTTTCAGTATTTGGTCTTGTTATCTTTGTTGCTATTTTAGTATATCTTTACAACACATCCCTCAAAAAGTACGTTCTTATCTCAAATCTCACAGTATCCTTCATACTTGGAATGGTCTTTATAATAAGTGGGGCGCTCGTAAAATCCATAAAATATGCGATACCGCCTGCATTAATAGCGTTTTATTATAACTTTATGAGAGAGATTATTAAGGATTGGTCAGATATAGAAGGGGACGCCAGGTCGGGAATTACGTCTATACCAATGATATTAGGACCAAAACTTACAAACATTCTCATTATTATCCTGTCGTTCTTCTTTATACCATTCTTAATAATTCCCTTTGTGGGAAACATATACGGGAAATGGTACCTTTACATATCAGTTGCATTTTGTGCAGCACCCCTCTTTGCCTCAGTTCTTATACTCAAGAAAACTAAAGAAGATTTATTACTCCTTTCAAAAATAACGAAAGTATTGATGATTCCACTTCTTCTGGCAATCTATTTAGGAGGTTAATATGAAAATTGGAATAGTTTCGGATACCCATGATAATAAAACAAAAATACTTGCCATATTTTCTTATTTAGAAAAAAATGGGATAAAAACCACAATACACCTTGGAGACCTCATATCCCCCTTTGTACTTGACTGGATACACTCAGTCTATTCAGGCAATCTAATTCTGGTAAGGGGAAACAATGATGGCGAACTCCTCTTTACGATCAAGAAGGTCGAAAAGTATGGCTACAAATACTATGAAGACCCTGCAATACTGGAGATTGAGGGCAAAAAACTGGCTATTATGCATAAACCGACTTTCATAGATGAATTAGTATCCAATGTTGATTTTATTTTGTACGGTCATACCCACAGAAAAGAAAATAAACGAGTTAGCAACTCAATAATTATAAATCCAGGAGAGGCATGTGGGTATCTCACTCAAGATGCCACATTTGCAATATTAGACATTAAAACAGGAGAGGTTAGAATTGAGCGGACTTGACCTTTTGACACTTATAATAATTCTGGCTTTTATAGCAAGGGGTCTCCATAGAGGTTTTATAAAAGAGGTATTCTCAACAATTGGACTCTTTGGAGGCCTGTACATAGCGGTATTATACACACGAAAACTGGTATACTATCTCACCCCATATATCCCTTCACAGCTTCTTTCTTATATCATTGCCTTTTTCATAACATTTTTGATGGTATACATCGTTATCATGCTCATAGGTGATGCTCTCGCCAAACTGATAAGAGTTCTCATGCTCGGATTTATTGACTCTTTTCTTGGTGGTGTACTCGGCTTTATTGAGGGATTTTTTATCGCAGGAGCAATACTCCTCATCGTTTACAAAGCCTTCCCCGGTGGAGTCAATACTGTAGAGTACGGCTGGATAACAGGAAAAGTTTATCACAGATTTTACAGCGTTTTCGGGAGTACATGGGAAAAAGGCGAGAGACAACTTAAAGAAAAGATAGAAAAACTTCAGAAAACTGTACCCAACAAAGGAGAACAAAATGACCATATCTGATAGGGAACTTATAGAACTTGCGAAAAAGGCATTGCAAAATGCCTATGCTCCATACTCAAAATTCAAAGTAGGGGCAGCTGTTCTCACAAAAAACGGGAAAGTATATACAGGATGCAACGTTGAGAATTCCTCTTACGGTCTTACCATGTGTGCAGAGCGTGTTGCAGTTTTTAAGGCTGTTTCAGAGGGAGAAAGAGAATTTACCAAAATAGCTATTGTATCCTCTGCGGGCAAAAAAACCTTCCCCTGCGGAGCATGCCGTCAGGTTTTATATGAATTCGCAGATAATATGGAAATAATCCTCGAAGAGGATGGTGAAATTTACAAAACCAGTTTAAAAGACCTTTTTCCTGAGGGGTTCAGGTTAAAAGAAGACTCCCAATAAAAATTTACTCATTACAACGGGGAAATTATAAAGCAAAAATATTGTCATAGATTGATTTTTGGCGTCTCAACTTTTGGGAACCATTCCATTACATTATAATATAACTGTATAAAGGGGTATTGATTGATGAAATTTTTATCACTACTACTCATTCTAAGTGCTAATATGTCTCAAAAAATACCTGCTACTGAAATTTTACTTTCAAATGGCTTATTATTAACAGGTAAGATAGTAAGAGTGGACTCTGATTTTGTGACGATGAATACTGAGGAAGGTATACTTAAAATTCCACGGAGCGACATAGTGTCACCGAGATTAAAAAGCAATAAGATTTGCAACCAGGAAGAAATTCAGATACAAAAAATGGATGAAGTTGCCAGAGTAACACTATATAACGCGCGAAAAAAGAGCCCTATTTCTGCAATATTTTATGAACTTATAGGGGGTGGTGGTCTTTTGTATGCAGAAAAACATACACTTGGGAATCTGATGATATTTGTTGAAAATTCTCTCTTAATAGGCAGTGCTTTTGCCATTGACCATCCAGGCACTCAGAAAACAATATTGCTTGGTGTACTGGGTTTAAAAACCATTAACACATTCTGGAGTCTTTATGCTATCCATAACTACAATACCAAAATAGCAGAGGACCTTAAGGTGAATAAAGAAATTATAAAAAGAGTAAATAAGATGAAAAAGCCTGATATTCTTGGTTTTTACAGTTCTTTTGGGGTACAAATTTGGGTAAGTGAAAAGTTACTTTTTACTCCCACTATAAGATTCGGGATATCAGGTTTAGGGGACAGGATTTACATCGAAGGATTTTATACAACTGCCAATTACCCTTATATCTCAAGATACATAAGATTATTCCCAGGTGGTGTATCTCTGAACTACTTACCAAAACTATATCACAGTTTATATCTTAGATTAGGGACAGGCCTATCCTTCCTTCCATTCCGCCATGACGATTCCCTATATGCATCATACCCGCATGCCTATATATCCCACTTCCTCGGCTTTGAGTACTCACAAGGCATGCTGAATTTAGGTATTTTCAATGTATTTTCTCACGAAGTAGTCATCTGGGATAGGGAAAGGGATAGTATTCAGGACCACATAATCCTGAACTGTTCTATAGATATAAACACATTAAAAAGATAAGGAAGATTAAAAATCATTGCAATTTTCAAAGACGCCTTACATCTTTTATAATTTTAAAACTATGAAACCATATGCAAGATCAGAGAGGCTTGGTAGTCTCATACAGGAGATAGTGTCTGAAATCCTTGAGTTTGAGATAAAGGATAAAAGGCTGAAAAGGGTAAGCATTGTTCGTGTTGAAGTTGCACAGGACCTATCA
This sequence comes from Caldifarciminota bacterium, assembly GCA_027038175.1. Lineage (GTDB taxonomy): Bacteria > Hydrothermota > Hydrothermia > UBA1063 > CAJXJZ01 > CAJXJZ01. Next base: position 10,342 of record JALVYB010000040.1, read on the forward strand.
AAGGCAAAAATATTCTTTGATGCAGGGGAAAACTATGAAATAGCAGAAGAGGCTTTTGGAAAAGCAAAAGGATTTATTCGCTCAAGGCTCGCAAAACAACTTGAAATAAGATATGTACCTGAACTTTTCTTTTACCCGGTTGAGATATGGAAGGATTTTACAACATAGATAAACCTGCAGGTATCTCCTCTTACGACGTAATAAGACACCTTAAAAAGTTTATTAAGTCGAGGAAAATAGGACATTCTGGTAATCTTGACCCCGGAGCCACGGGGGTGCTTGTTATAGGCGTAGGGAGAGCCACCAGATTACTTGAATATATAACTGACCTCGAAAAGGAATACACAGGCACCATTAAACTGGGCATTCTCACAGACACGCTTGATACAGATGGTGAGATTCTTATGAGGAAAGAAGTTCCAGAGATATCCGAAGATAAAGTAAAAGAGGTTTTTAAGCATTTTACCGGTGAAATAGAGCAGACACCGCCCGCATACTCTGCTATAAGAATCAAAGGAAAAAGGCTTTATGAACTTGCAAGAGAAGGGGTAATGGTCACCCCCAAGAAGCGAAAAGTCAAAATTTACAAACTTGAGTTACTCAGTTTTAAAGGTGATAGGATAGAATTCAGTGCCGTTGTTTCAAGGGGCACCTATCTCAGGTCTCTTGCACGTGATATAGCCGAAGAACTGGGCACTTTTGGAATAATTGAACGCCTAAGAAGAATCAGAATAGGAACTTTTAAAGTGGCAGAATCTGTAAAACTGGATGACATCAAACTTGACAATTATCTCAAGTTCCTTATTCCCATCAAAGAGGGACTCTCCTTTTTCCCTGCTGTTTATCTTTCTGAACGAGCAGCAGAGCACTTCAGACAGGGGAATATGGTATCAAAAGCAGGTATTTTGCGAAAGGATACTGAGGCATCTGCATTCTCCTACGTCAGGGTATTTGACAATCTCGGTAATTTCATTGGTGTGGGGTTCCTCAAATGGGAAGGAATAATTCCAAGAAAGGTGCTTCCCTGAAAACAGCTATTACCATTGGTAACTTTGACGGGGTTCATACAGGCCATAAATGGCTTCTTGAGCAGCTCAGAAAAATAGCAGACACTTACAATCTTGAACCAATGGTTCTCAGTTTCTTTGGCCATCCTAAAGCATTTAAAGAAGCCCCGCCTGTGAAATACCTTTTAACAACACCAAAAGAACGTGCAAACATTATTCGTTCTCTTGGGATAGAAAGGATTGAATTTCTAAAACTGGACAGACAGACCATGGCAATGAGCCCTTATGAATTCATTAAAGATGTTCTCAAAAAGCAATTTAACATGTCTATTCTCTTCATGGGGTTTAATCATCATTTCGGCAGGAACAGGGAAGGTACACCGGAAAAGGTGGCCTCACTGGTAAAAGACCTTGAATTTACACTCATAGTTGCACCTCCGTACAAAGTAAACGGTAATATTGTGAGTTCAACCCTTATTCGAAACTTACTACGAGATGGCAAGGTCAAAGAGGCATCTCGGTATCTTGGAAGACCGTATAAGATATGTGGAAAAATTGTACGTGGAAGAAAGATGGCTGGAGAATTGCTGGGGCTCCGTACCGCCAATGTAGAATTATCTCCCCTTAAACTCATTCCAAAAGATGGTATCTACGCAGCATGGGTATACATTAAAGGGAAAAGATTTATGGGGGCTCTTTACATAGGAGATAACCCAACTTTGAAAAATGAATTCAGTTTTGAAGTCCATATTCTTGACTTTAACAGTGAAATCTACGGAGAGGTAATTTGTATTGATTTTATTGAAAGGGTGCGTGACAACAGAAAATTCGCTGATATTAATACCTTAAGGCAAAACATTTTTGAGGATATACAAAAGATAAGAGCATTACTCTCTAAATAAGTCCATTCACAAAGGCATAATAGGCACCGTATAATACTGCATTGTTTACGATAACACCTCTTCCAATAAGCTCTTTCAAAGTTTCAGCATCTCCCCCTGTAAGTAGAATCTCTCCTTCTTTCTTTATAAAACACTCCACTCCACATGAAAACACCTTGTAAATCCCATTATACAGTGCCTCCTCCGGTCTTCTGGGAAATTCCCCTTTTAATTTTTGAGGAGAAAGTCCCTTTAAATTGTACCCTTTCTTTAGAGTATCTTTGAGGATACCCATCCCAGGAGACGTTAACAATGGATAAAGCCTCTTCCCATCAAAATAATCCATTGTTATGAATGTCCCTGCATCTATGAGATAGGAAGGATAAATACCTTCATAAAAAGCGAAAGAGGCAAAAGCAATCCTATCTACCCCAGCACGCAAAGGGTCTATGTAGTTTACGCGAAATGGGAACCTCTCAGTATACTTAAACTCAATAACCTGCTCACACTTTTTTCGCACATCGTGCTCCTTATCCGGATTAACAGAAACAATTACACATTTATTATCCCCATCATCTATAGTGAGGCTACGAATACTGGTATTTCCAATAGAATATATCCAGGTCATCAGTACATCGCTTTAAGTGTATCAAGGTATGGAAATATTTTTTTATAATCTGCACCTATCACAACCGAGACATCTATAATGTGGTCCGGGTCTATTTCTATTGTTTTATACTTTATACCATACCACTTTGCAACATGAGAGGAATACCTCATTGAGGAATCTCTTCTTTCCACCACCACGGTCTTTTCAAGTTTGGTCTTAGAATTACCGTATATTAGTACATCGAAACTGTCCCTTCTCATCACATAGGTAAGTCTTCTTGCAAGATCCGGGACATCTGTTCCATTTAACACCTCAACCCTTATCTTTTTATTGAGAGTATACTTGAGTTTCTCTCTTTTTCTTTTTTTGATTCCCTTGTATGAAGAAACACCAAGCACCAAAAAGAACAAAGAGGCGAGTATTACAAACAGTATGAGAAGTCTTCTCTTCATAGCCCTTAAATTTTATAACCTGGAAAACGTATATAAAAAGCCTATGCTTTAGCACTCATCAGAATAATCTGCCATCCATCCCTGGATAATTTCTTCAACACCTCCATCCCTACCTTTTTCCTCTCTTCATCGTAATAAGCAAAAGGTTCATCAAGAAGTAAAAAAGCCTTTTTCTCTCCTAAAAATAGAGAAATAAGAGCAAGACGAATTGAAAAAAGTAATTGAGTTTTAGTCCCGTCGGATAAATCTTCAAAATCAAAACTTACACCATCGTGCCTCTTTGCCTGCCAGTTTTTCCCGAAATTATCCGTGAATATACTGCCCATACTGAACTCCACCCATTTATAATTATCACCCGTTATTCTTGAAAAAATCTCCTGGGCTCTTTTCTCTATTTCAATCACATACTGCTTTTCTATCCTTTCTCCCAGTGTCCACAGTACATATTTTACCTCACGCAAAAACTCTTCCATTCTATTAAAGGTCTCTATTTTCCGTTCAAGTTCAAGGAGTCTCGCTCTTTTTTCATCAATGTTATCTGTAAAAGAAACATTCTCAAGATAACCTCTTAAGAGAGATACCTTCTGAGATATGTTTATTTTATCCTGAATTTTCTTATCCATCTCCTCTTTTAAATTCTTTTTTTCCTCTTGAATCTCTTCATAACTTTTCATAACATAATTTTTTACAAACCCAAATGGGAGTTCATCTACAAGTTCTTCATATTTTTCAAGTTTTTGAGCTTCTTTTGTGAGTTCATCTACTTTCTCCACCAAATTTCCAAGTTCTGCCCTTTTCTCTCCTTCCTCTTTTAAAAGTTCCGCTATCACCCTTCTTACGTCTTGAAGGTCCTTCTGTAGAGATACAACCTCCTTTTCAAGGGGCTCTTTCCCTTTCAAAAGCGTTTGTATATCATTTACCTCCTTCTCGTAACTCGAAAGACGTGATTTTAGGGTGTCTTCATCAACCTCATCAAGCCACTTGAGGAGTTTTTCCTTTTCTTTCCTGTTTAACTCTAAAAAGGTCTTTTCTTTAAGGAGTGTTTCACTTTCCATTTTTATCTCACTCTCCAGCATCTGAATTTCATGTTCCAGCCTACTTATACTCTCTTTTTGCCTCTTGTTTCTTTCAATCTCCAATTTAATTTCTTTAATCTTTTTCTCAAGTTTTTTTCTTTCTTCCAGCAGTTTTTCGGCATCCATTACCCTGAGTTTTTTCTCATATTCCTCTATTTTCTCATAGAGTGCAATAATCTCCTGAAGATCCATTAAATTATCAAAAGACCTCAGGTAGGGTAAAAGGCTTTGCTCAAGGTCTGCAAGTTCAAAGGTTGTATAAACAGTAGCATAGAACCCATCATGCTCTATATCAAGTTTCCCTTCAAACTCCATTCTCTTGCCCTCATCAAGGACCATACCATTAAACCTACCACTTCCCCTTTTTACTTCCAAAATCCCCTTAGCACTCTCTTTCAACCTATTATAAGTCCTCCACTTAATTTCAGCATCTTTAAGGTCTTTTAGGGTATACTTTGAATAGGGTCTTACCTTTTCTTTTATATCACCCAATTTTTCTTCAATTGAGCGTGCCTCATCAAGCCCCTGCTGCACTTCTTTATACCTTTCTTCAACTTCTACAAGCAACCTGTCTGTTGCATCAGCATACTCATCTTTTAGTCTGGATAATTCTTTTACAACCTCACTTCTCTTTTCGTTAAGATATTTGATTTTTTCCTCAAAGTCGTTTATCTTTTTCTCCCTCTTGCTAATCTCTCTATCTAAACTCTCTGCCCTGAGTCTATTGTCCCTGATTTCCTCTTGTTTTTTCTTTATTTCGTTAATGATTACTCCAATCTCTTTGAGCCGTTTTTCTGCACTTCTTGTTCTCTCAAGATTTTGCCTTTTCTCATCCAGTTTTCCCTCCATATCTCTCTCTATTTTTCTGTACCTCTTAATATCCTTCTCAATCTCTTCAATCCGCTTCTTTAGAGTTCCCCTCTTTTTCGTCAAATTATCAATTTGTTCTTTCAACTCTTTTCTCTTTATTTCATTACCCAGTATTTCCAGAAATTCAATTTTCCTGCGAATGTCTTCAAGTGACCTTTCTACACTTTCAAGTTTTTTTGTCAGGTCTTCTAATTCCCTGGATTTTTCAAGTCTTTCTCTGTATTTTTCAGCGAGATTGGCTATATATTGTCTGAGTTCAGCATACTCCTTGACAAGTTCTGCATATTCTTTTCCAAAACTTGTTTCCCTGAAACCGCCCTTTTCTTTCAATATCTTATCCAGAACCGATTTAAGTGCATTGATATTTTCTACGTTAAAAATACCCTCAGTAAACTTTCTAAACTCCCTGCTTCTTGTATCTATGTCAAGGTCCCTTTCTCTTAAGACCAGCAGGTTACTTACAATGTAAGAAAAAAACGGGTATCCATGTTTTCTGAAAAACCTCAGGACAGATTCTTTACTGTCAAGGTGTACTCCACTCCCTTTAAGAGTTACTGTATTACTCTGGGCATTTATACTCAACCTATATCCTTTTTTTCCAACGGTGATATCCAGAGAAATTACAGGATTTTCGTTGACTCCTTTTGTCCTTTTCTCTTTTATCCTATCAGGAGATAGTGAAAAAGCATCAGAAATAGCCTCAATTATCGTGCTTTTACCAAACTCATTGGGTTTTCTAATCTCTGTAAAATCATCAAACGTGAAGGTGCTATCCTTATGAATTTTGTAATTTAATAATTTAAGCCTCTGAATCTTTATCATAACTCAAAAAATCTTTTTAAAGATGCCTCGACATCTGGTTTCTGGGGCTTTTTCTTTAAGAAACGCATAATAAAGGTTTCAATTTCCTTTTGCCTTTCAGGGTCTTTATCCTGTGTTATCTCTCTTATGATGTTGTGAATTACATAAAGCATTGGGTCTTTTTTTATAATATAAGCATCATCCCTTAACCTTATATTCTCATTTTCTAAAAGACGCCTGACTTCATCTTTAACTTCTTCAGAGTATCCTTCTATTTCAATAAAATCAAAAACTCTCATTTTGCTCCGCAATCTATCAACATCTTCTTTATCAAGGATCTCAACCCTATAAAATCTTGGAGCATCATCAAAAACAATCCTTTCAATATCCAGTTTTTCATTAATATTCACCTTAAGATAGCCACTTTCAAGAATCTTAGACCTTGTGAATTCAAACTGTATAAATGCACCTGGATACGCAGATTTTCCAAATTTTCTGTAAGCGTGATAATGCCCAAGTGCTACATAGTCGTAAAACGTACTCTCTAAAACCGCAGGGTCTTTTTCCCCTTCTCCTTTTCCAAAGGCACCATGGATTACCGCTATGTGATACCTGGCATTCTCACGGGGATATGCTGGAATTTCAAAAAAGCCCCCGTAGAATGCTATATCATCTATCTTAAGAACTGGTGCTTCAGGAGAAAGGAGAAAAACACTGTCATTTTCAAAGTACACAGAGACATCCGGTCTTCTGTAAATAGAATCTTCTGTATAGGCATCGTGTCCTGTAACCTCGCTCTCGTAATGACTACCCCCACCAGGCAAAACAACTGTTTTTATATCAGGATATTCCACAAATATCTCAAATATTTCACCTGCTATGCTTGAAGGGATGCTATTTGAATCAAATAGGTCCCCTGCAATAACCACGAAACGAGCACCATCGAGTCTGGCGTTTTCATACAGCCTTTTAAGGTACTTTTTCTGGATAGTGTACAGACTATTACCGAGATACTTTGCTTTCGCTCCTATATGTACATCAGCAATATGGTATAGTAACATATTCTAATTTTATTGCATCACAAAAGTTCTGTTAAGAATGTGGACTTGTTCGTTCAGATTATAGGTGATAAAATTTTAAAATGCACACCATAATTGGATTTTTATTGTTTGTCTATTCGTCTGTTTATTATTACGAGTCACCCACTTACCCGGGCATCTCGTCTTTATATGCAGATGAGTCATTCTATGGACAGAGCCTGATAGGGTATTCTGGCTACAGTTACAGCTTGAGTTTTACAGGAATTGTCCCCTTTTCCAGCACCCTGGTAAAGCATGCAAATATGGACTTTTTCAGGGAATTTGGTAATAAACTCTATTTATATTCAGGTGTAAGACATAGGGCCATGGAATCTATATACACAGAAAACACTTTCCTCATTGGAGCAAACTATATATACAAAGAGTACTTCTCATTTGCTACAGGCCTGCGTCTTGTAAACATTAAACTTTCTGGTAGCAGGGGAATAACAAAACCCTCTCTCGATTTTTCAATGGCGATAAGAAAATCTTACTTTATCATAAGCGCATCATTTCTGAATCTTCTTCAACCCGACCTGACGATAACTCAGAGCGGTATAAAGAGTAAAATCCAGGAACGCTTTTTGTTCAGTCTCAACTATCCATCAAATGTATTTTTCTCCAGTGGTTTTGTCCAGGATGAGGGATACAATACCCCCTTCTTTAGTACAGAAGTATGGTTTACACACGGCTTTAACGTAGCATTTGGTGTCGAAAACCATACTGTGGAGGGTGCAATATCACTGAGAAGTAAGAGATTTGGAGTCAATTTCAGGGTAAAGTCACATACTACAATGGGTGCAACCTATATTGCAGGTCTATCCTTTTATAAAGAGTAAAGGTCAATAGCCCTTATTTTCTGGAAATCTCCATTTAAGTCATAGGATTCTATAATCACATAGTGAAGTCCCGGGGAAAGTTCAAGTAAAACTCTAACAGTGTCTCCATCTGTATAAAAGGAATCAACAACTGCTTCTCCATCCACAACAACCCTGATGTTTGATGCGTCATTTACTGGCTCTGCTACCTCATAATATCCCAATACAGTATGGGCTGCATATAAAGGCTCATACATGAATAAAGGCGCTTCTCTTTTGCCTAAAATACCATAAACAATCCCTAAAATGGTAACAAGTAAAACAGCATAAACAGGTACAAGAGACCATCTCTGCTTCTTTTTCATATACGGAGATAACCTCTCATCAAGTTCCCGTGGAGCCTTAACCTTATGAAAAGATTTAAGAAGTTTTTCGAGTTCCCTGTCTTTCATTGCATTTTCTCCATTTCTTTTTTCAGATAATCCTTTGCCCTGCTTAAACGGGATTTCACTGTTCCAATACTTATTCCAAGAAGTTCAGATATTTCCCTGTAAGAGAACCTATCAAAATAATACAGTCTTAAAACCTCTGCATGGTCTTTTGGAATCTTCGAAAGGGCCACAAGGAGGTCTTTCCTCATTTCAAACTCTCTTCTCGTCATTTTCTCTATAGAAAGCGATTCATCCAGTTCCGCCTCCTGAATTTTTCTGTCCCTTGTGAGAAAATTGGTAACCGTATTACGGGCTATGCTAAATATCCATGTTTTAATACTGCTCCTTCTCTCAAACTTATCCATATTCCGATATACCTTTATAAATATTTCTTGCGTTATATCCAGCGCATCCTCTCTATCAAGGACACGCCAGTAAACATAGTTAAATACATCATCCTTATATTTTCTGTATATCTTATCAAACTTCAATCGCCTTCCTCATATATATTAGACACAACATCATAGCAAATTGTTCCATACATAAATCTATGTAACAACTAAATACACTACGAATATGTTACAAAAACAAAAATTCTTGTACTGCATGCAGTTATCATATTTAGGTAAGATGGCATCAATATTGTTATATACTGAGTGAAGAAAAAGCACCTCCCCGTGTCCAGAGAGGAGCAAAATGCTCCTCTCTACTTTTTTATGACTCTCAGTAAAACCACCCCATCTGGCACAGAACAGTTTACTGTTTTCTCCACACTATCTGCCATACATGTTACACTATCTGGAATAAATCTTAAAGTATCCGGGTATTTAAGAAAAACGACGTAAGACATACTGTCAGAAGATGTTGTTTTAACCGTATCAAATAAAAAGTGCACAAGGGAGAAATTGACTTTAACCATGTTGGGTTTAAGAATATGAACAAGTCTTACTGGAGAGCGTAAATAAACACTTCTTGTGTATGTCCCTGTTTTGAGAGTATCAAGGTATATAGAATCCGTTAATACATACCTTAAAGTTCTAAGAATTGTTCTTGGGCCACGAACACGAACTGTGCTTGGATAAATTCTCCTGGGATACACATGTATTCTTGCCGTATCATAAACAAACACGGGTTTTATGGAATAAATGACCTTTGTTGAATATCTATCCACAAGAAACAAAACCTTTTGAGGACTTACCTCGAGCACTTCAATATCCTCAACACCTGGAATATTCCCCTGTGTCATATCAAGAATATTTTTACCCACATCAAGTTTGCCCGCATCTACATGGTAAAAGTTCTTTGTGTATTTGAGTTTTAATAGACTCTTGCCACGTGCGGTAACTCTCAATCTCACTCTCTCCGGAGGGGTTGTAAGAAGAACCAGTGAATCGGGGATATTATATGTATATGAAACAGGCAATTCTATTATCTCGGTGTAGTTCTTTTCAGTGGTGGCATGGAACCAGATGAGTAAGGATAGGATAAGCGCTACAACCTTTATACCCAGGTCATTGAAAAAATCATCCTTCTTCAACTTCCTCTTCCTCCGACGTCCTCTCCAGGGATTTCCTTAAATATGCTCTAAACTCATCAGTTGTAAGGGGCTTCGAGATTCTACCGTCCTCTGCTATTCTTATGGATTTTCTCTCTTCAGAAACGACAACTGCAATGGCGTCTGTAACTCGTGTTATCCCAATGGCTGCCCTGTGTCTTGTTCCAAGAGTCGGGTCTATATCCTCGCTCTGAGCAAGTGGGAGAATAACTCTTGCTGCTACTATGTATTCGCCTCTTATGATAACTGCTCCATCGTGCAAAGGCGAAGGCGGCGTAAATATACTTACTATGAGAGGTGCAGATACTTTTGCATTAAGGGAAACACCTGATTCCTCAATATAATCATTGAGTTGTATCCTTCTCTCAATCACAATAATTGCACCAAGTCCTCTATCTCTTAACTGCAAAGTGGCTCTGACTATTTCATCGATTGTACTCTGCCCTATAAACGTATTTCTGAAAAATGGGTTCTTACCAAGAAGTGCAAGACCCCGCCTTATTTCAGGCTGAAAGATGACTATGAGAGCCAGAAGTCCATACTTTGCAAAGGCTGCAATGAGCCAGTTTAAGGCATTCAAATTAACAAAAACAGATATCCCTGAAACAATCAGAATAAAACCAAGCCCTATCAACATGTACAGGGTTCTTGTACCCTTAAAGAGTTTGAGGGTAACATACAGGATATACCAGACTATCAGGATGTCAATAAGGTCTTTTAATCTAAAACTAAAGGGCATTCCTCACCAGCGTCCCAACTTTTTCCCCTGAAAGGACCCTTTTTAAATTTCCTTTTTTAAGTGCATTAAAAACCATTATCTTAAGGCCATAATCTCTGGCAAGTAAAAATGCTTCCGTGTCCATTACTTTAAGGTCTTTCTGTATAGCCTCCTGAAACGTGAGTTCTTTGTACATCTTTGCATCACTGTATTTTGCGGGGTCTTTATCGTATACTCCGTCCACCTTTGTTGCTTTAAGAACAGTATCTATCTCAAGTTCTATGGCTCTTAATACAGAAACCGTATCAGTTGAAAAAAACGGATTCCCTGTTCCCATAACAAAAACCAGCACATCCCCATCCTCAAGCCACCTCTGTGCCTCATTACGTGAGTAAGTATCAGTAAAGTTGCCACAGGGTAAAGCTGAAACCACTCTTGACTTAACTCCAGAGGAAATAAGCTTTTCAGAAAGCAGTATACCATTTATGCATGTTGCGAGCATACCCATATGGTCAGTTCTCACGCGAGGGATCTTTAGCATTCCAAGCTCCCTTCCACGTGCTATGTTTCCCCCTCCTATTACAATAGCAAATCTACCTTTAAATTCTCTAAGTGCTTCTGAAAGTTCGGATGTTATATATTGAATTTTTTCGGGAGAGAATGCTGAGTTTTCGGTGCCCAGCACCTCTCCCGATAGTTTAAGAAGATAAGATTTACTCCTCGCCAATTTTAAATCTACAGAATCTTCTCACCTTGATATTTTCACCAAACTTGGAAATGTGGAGTTTTATGAGTTGTTCTATTGTAAGAGAAGGGTCTTTAATAAACTCCTGTTCAAGCAGCACCTTCTCCTTGAAAAACTTCTCCATTTTCCCTTCAACGATTTTGTCTATAATATGATCAGGCTTTCCTTCTTTTTTAAGTTGCTCTCTATATATTTCCTTTTCTTTCTCAAGAACTTCTTCCGGTATATCGTCTCTTGATACTGCTATTGGGCTCATAGCGGCTATCTGCATGGCTATATCATGGGCAAGTTGTTTAAACTCATCAGTGCTTGCAACAAAATCAGTCTCACAGTTAAGTTCAAGCATTGCTCCAACCTTTGAACCCGGATGAATATATGCGTACACAAGCCCATCTTTCGCAGTTCTATCCAGTTTTTTCTCAGCTTTCAAAAGCCCCTCTTTTTTGAGCTCTTCAACAGCCTTTTCTATGTCTCCACCTGTTTTTTCAAGAGCCTTCTTACATGCCATAATACCCGCACCTGTACGGGCTCTCAATTCTTTAATAAGTTCAGTATCTATTTTCATTATTCTTTCTCTCCTTTTTCAAATTCCTTTTCTGTTACAAGGTGGTCCTTACCCTGTCTACCCTCAAGTACAGCATCTGCTATAGTTCTTGTGATAAGTTTAATGGACCTTATGGCATCATCATTTCCAGGTATGGGATAATCAACCTGTGTGGGGTCTCCATTGGTATCCACTATAGCAACTACGGGAATCCCGAGTTTCTTTGCTTCTTTAAGGGCTATTTCATCATGAACTATGTCAACTATGTACATAAGATCAGGAAGCCCCCTCATATCCCTTATACCACCGAGAACCTTTTGAAGTTTCTCCATCTTCTTTTTAAGAAGCACCACCTCTTTCTTGGGCAATTTTTCAAATGTGCCGTTCTGTTCTGCCATTTCAAGGTCTTCAAGTGCGTATATTCTTGTAAGAATGGTGTCAAAGTTCGTTAGCAATCCACCAAGCCATCTTTCAACAACATAGTATGCTCCGACACGCTCTGCCTCTTCTTTAACAACGTCTTTTCCCTGCTTCTTTGTGCAAACAAACAGTATCTTGCCGCCTCTTGAAGATACCTCTCTTACAAAGTTATAGGCCCTCTGTAACTGTACAAGGGTTTTCCTGATGTCTATTATATCTACTCTATTCTTCGTGGTAAAAATATAGGGTTTCATCTTGGGGTTCCATCTTCTCCTCTTGTGTCCAAAATGAACCCCGGCCTCAAGCAGGTCTTTAATTGAAACAGGCAATGTATAATTAACGCTTTGAGAACTGTGGAGACCTTCTTCTCTTGCTCTTTCCATACTTCATCCTCTCCTTTTCTCTTGGGTCTCTTGAAAGCATTCTGTACTTTTTAAGTGTTTCACCAAGTTCCTCATCATACTCATAAAGAGCCCTTGCAAGTGCAAGTCTCACAGCACCTGCCTGCCCTGATTTTCCACCGCCATTGACCTTTACCACAATATCAAAGTCCTGCAGGCGGGAAGTAACCTTGGCAGGCTCAAGTGCATGTATAACAAGGTCTTCCCTGCCAAAATATTCTATGGGTCGTTTGCCATTCACATACACCCTGCCCTTACCATTTTCTTTAAGACGCAGGCGTGCTACAGCCCTTTTTCTACTACCGGTTGCAAATATAACTCTTGCACCCTCCATAATACCTCCTAATTGATTTTCATAATATCAATCTTTTCAGGTTTCTGCGCCTTATGAGGATGCTCTGGACCCGCATATACCTTAAGCCTTTTCAACATCCTTCTGCCAAGTTGATTCTTTGGCAACATCCTCTTAACTGCGAGTTTGATAACCCTGTCTGGATGCTTACTTATCATCTGTGCAAAGGTCCTTTGCTTTAATCCACCCGGATAACCTGAATGCCAGTAGTATATTTTGTTATCGTACTTTTTACCCGTGACCTTAACCTTATCTGCATTTACAACCACAACAAAATCGCCCGTATCCTGGTGATAGGTAAAGATGGGCTTCCTCTTACCTGATAACAATAAAGCCACCCTTGTGGCAAGCCTTCCAAGAGGAATGCCCTCTGCATCTACCAAGAACCATTTTCTCTCAATATCCTTTTCTGAAGGTATAAATGTACGCATCCCTTACTCCTTTATTGCAGTGCTAAATGATAAAGGGAAAGTATAATTTAATCAAGCAGTTATAAAGACCTCTTTATATTTTTCTTTTTCTTATTTTTGTATAACGCAGCATCAGCCAGTTCAAGCAATTCTTTTAAACTCGTGGCATCCTCAGGGTAAAAAGCAATCCCATAACTGAAATCAAGTTCAGGATAGGTTCTTTTTATACCATCTCTAATCCTGGTAAGCACAAGATCAACTGTTTTCAACTGAATACCAGGCAATACTATTAAAAACTCGTCTCCTCCATACCTTATTGCAATATCATAACCCCTTATAGAATCAAGTATTATTTTACCGAATTTCTTTAACACCTCATCTCCTTTAGCGTGCCCATAGGTGTCGTTGTATTTTTTGAAACCATCAAGGTCAATAAGGACGAAAGCACAGGTTGTGGATGTATACTTAACGTCCCTGAAAATAGACGGCACTTCATATTCAAGGGCTCGCCTATTTTTAAGTCCTGTAAGAGGGTCAAGTCGCGAATCCTTCTCGTACTTCTCAAAGGAGAAACTTCTCACAAGAGCAAGAGAAATAATGTCCGCCACTGACTCCAGAAGACTCAAATCTTTCTCTGTGAACGCATTAATCCTGTCGCTTGTGACATTTAAAACACCCACCACCCGCCCACCCCTATAAAGGGGGAATGCGGCCTCAGACCTAACTCTTTTATCGTAAAAAAAGTATTTGTCGTCAAAACGTACATCAGGAGCGTAATACTTTTCGCCCGTAATAAATACATAGGGAGTTATTCCCTTTCCAAATATATTAAGAGAGAACTTCTTTTTGTCAATACTATAGCCATGTTCTGCTTTCACAACAAGTTTGTCTCCTTCAGGGACCAGAATTGCTATCTGCAAAAGGTTTAAATGCTTTTTGAGCATGGATAATATTTCTCCTACTGTAGCATCATCGACTTTTTCTTTTTTCACCACCACACTGGAAATTTTATTAAGAATACTCAGTTTTTCAATAGTATCCTTGTATCTTTCATTAAGAAGCATCCTGTAAAGTTGCACTCCAACCACTTCAAGGGTATCCTTAAGGAAAAGAATGAGTCTCTCATCAATCTCCCTGACTTTTTTACTATTTACGTATAAGATTGCTATTACACTATTCTCATATACAAGGGGATACGCAACGATAGAACGTCTCGCTTTCTCAACGATTTTAGGATTAATATCTTCTTCAAAATATATGTCTTTTATCACAACAGGTTCTTTTTCTTCTATAACCCTTCTGGATAAACCCCTGTCCAGCCTGGCCGAGGACCGGTATTCTGTAAGGGTTGTAGCATCCTTGGTCATTGTAAAAGCCCTTTCCACACTTTTCTGATTTTCAGCAAGTAGCAAAAAACTTGCCTCATCCATATTAAGATAAAACAGAGTACTTTTCATCAAGTAGAAAACCAAATCTTCAACAGAATTGGAACTCATCATTGTTTTAATCATTTCATAGGGGAATACGCTATAATAGAAAACAAATCGCCATATTACACTTGCTATGTTTTTGATTTCCCTGATTGTCTTATGTTTTAATGAAAAGGATACCCGAAGTGCAGCGCGCTCAAGATACCTATCGGTAACAGGAAGATACACATCAAGTCTGTCTTCTTTAATTTGCCAGGAAACATAATTTAAAGGACGGTGAACAACCTTAAGGTCTATAACCTCTTTTACCCTTCTTATAGCCTTTAATATTGGGTCAAAATGTATGAATTCTCTATACTCTTTCATGTTATATAGAGTAAAGCACAAAGTGTAAAATTGCAAGATTTTTTATTAACTTACCAGAACAAAAGGGAGAAAACCTTTAAAATACATACAAATAACCTACTCGTCTTCTTTAAAATACTTTTTTACTTTCTGTGCCAGTGTATTTCTATGTATACCAAGAATGGAAGCTGCCTCCTTAATATTCCAGTCTGTCATAATCAAAACCTTTCTTATATGTTCTTTTTCCACTTCTTCAAGGGAAAGGTGTATCTTCTCCTTTTCATAACCTGTATCCACAAGATCCTCTACATCTATGTATTGAGAATCACTCAAAATAACCGCTCTCTCTACCATATTTTTTAACTCCCTTACATTTCCCCTGAAAGGATAACCCACAAGGAAATACCTCGCTTTTTTTGTGAATCCCTTAACGTGTTTTCTTTCTCTTTTAGAGAAAAGACTCAAGAAATGTTCAGCAAGAGGAATTATATCCTCTCTTCTTTCTCTGAGTGGAGGTATACGTATGTGGATTGTGTTGATTCTATAGTAAAGGTCTTCTCTAAAAGTTCCATTTTTAATCATTTCTTCAAGATTTCTATTTGTCGCCGCAATAATACGCACATTTGCCTTCATGGGCTTTTCCCCACCAAGTCTCCAGTATTCCCCTGTCTCAAGAAACCTGAGAAGTTTTGCCTGCAAAGTCCGGGGCATCTCTCCTATTTCATCAAGAAACAGGGTACCTCCCTCGGCAAGTTCTATTTTACCTTTCTGTGTTCTTTCTGCCCCAGTAAAAGCACCCTTTTCATAACCAAATAGTTCTGATTCAAGAAGTCCATCCGGTATTGCAGCACATGAGAGAGCAATAAAATCACCTACCCTCTTTGATGCTGTGTGAATAAACCTTGCTATCACCTCCTTACCTGTACCACTTTCACCGGTTACAAGAACAGGGGCTGTACTCTCCGCTGCTCTGTATGCGAGTGATAATACTTTTTTCATTGATTTGGACTTCGCAATAACACCACTTACTTTAAGGTCCTTATTTTCAACTTGAGTGATATTTTCTATGGAAATCTCCTCCTCTATTCTCTTTATGAGAGCAAAAAGCTCCTGAAGATTAATGGGTTTTGTCAGAAAATCAATTGCCCCCTCTTTCATAGAATATACGGCAGTATCTATTGTTCCATAAGCGGTCACTATAATCACCTTTGTAAGAGGACTTATCTCCCTTATTTTTTCAAGAAGTTCAAGACCACTTGCTTTACCAAGCCGCATATCCACTATAGCAACATCGTACATTTTATTTTTCACAAGTTCTATGGCCTCCTCAAAGGAGCCTGCCATATCAGTCTCAAAACCTTTCTTATTTAAAAAACCACCGAGGGCCTTTCTCTGAATTTCCTCATCATCAACAATGAGAATTCTCATTAAACTCAATTTTAACCTCCACTTTACCATCTAAATTTTTAACCTTTATTCTCCATCCATGAGATTCTATAATCTTTCTTACGTAATACATGCCTATACCGCTACCCTGTTCCTTGGTAGTGTAAAATGGGTCGAAAATGTGTTTAAGGTCCTTCTCATCTATTTGACCTCTGTTCTCAAATACCAGCGCATGCTTATCTATAGAAATTTTTATAACATCTCCATCATCCGTTGCCTCATATGCGTTCTTTATAATATTTAGATACGCTTCTTTGACCTTCGCCCTATCACACATAAGTCGTGTATCCCCTTCAATTACCACTTTTCTAACCCTGCTGATGCCCGTCTCTTTCAATGCCTCATCTATAATCTCTCTTTGAGACACACACTCCTTTCTGAGCCGCAGGGGTGCCAGGAGAGATACAAACCTGTTTATACTTTCTTCAATTCTTGAGGTCTGCTTTAATATGTCTTTATATTCATCTTTATCTTCATCAACAAGAAGAGATTGTACAATAAGAGATATGCCGTTTAGGGGATTTTTGATTTCATGTGCCACCTCAGCAATAAGGTTGGAGATAGCCTCATACTCCATAAGTCGCCTCTTCACATCTTCAAGTTCAAGGGAAATAAGTATAAAATATTCTTGTTCATTGTTCCTAAAACTCTTTACCATATATCTTACCCCATCTAAAGATATAATCTCTCCATCCTTTAACTGAACCCCGGACAAATTCACAGTACCTGCAACAGAATTCACCGGATAAATCCTGTCTTTATTTTTTATATATACCGGAATTGTCGCTCCCTGCAAGATTTCTTTTAATGCAGCATAACCTGTTTCTGCTTTTCGCATTCTGAATACCAAAAAATAAGAAAAAACGAGAATGAAAAGTAATACGAAAAACAATAAACTTACCTCAACAAACACCTTGCTCTTCAAACTATCATAATTTTCTGCATCAATTCCTATTCTCATAACCCCCCTGAAATTGCCGTAAGAAAACGGCAGAATGGTTTCAATCACTTTTCTTGTAAGGAAACGTCTTTTTCTCACCACTTCCTGACCATTTATAAATACATGCCTTAAAATTGTATCGTCAGAAAACCCCAAAAATAAATGCGAATCAACGGTTGAATATACAATTCCACTATCGTTCTGCAATGCTATGTAGAAAAAAGTGCCCATTTTTGAAAGTTCAGCAAACAGTCTGTCAAGTCCTATTTTTGTCTTTTCCATTTCCACCCTGCTTTTTTTTATGGCAACCACCGCTACTTTTGAATCATATGGATAGGCATAAATATAAAATCCACGACAGAACAGGGCTTTGGGGAGTAGTTTAACACTATCCATACAGACTTTTATGTCTTTCAGATACCTTTCTCCTACCACTTCAATTACTTTACCACCTCTTTCTACATACCCTGCGTCTACATCAGTAGTTTTTAAAAGTTCAGGTTTCCTCGCTGATATAATGGCTGACTCATAGAGTTTATCTGCAAATTCTTCCTCAATCTCTTGCTCCACATCAAGCAGTATTACATTGGATGAATACAAAATTCCTGATAAAAGTTGCATGTCATTTTCCACAATTTTTCCCATATTGCTATTAATCAAGAGGAGAGTGTAAACATAAGAAAGGACTATGAGAGTTAAGAGAAAAACAAAAAAAGACTTTATTTTCATACTCTAAAATATAAAGTATCTCGGACGAGTGAAAAACTTCTTTTTAGTTCATATATCCTGTATTAGTATATTACCCGAAAAGGAGGAAAGAAAGATGAATCTGTTTTTATTGCTTTTTATAACTCAAACAGAACTCCTTACGAACAGGGGGCTGGAGAACTGGAGCGGTGGATTACCCGATTCATGGGTAAAAGAGACCTACGAATTTCAGTTATACCCTGACTCAGTAAATACATACGAGGGCAACTATTCAGGTAAATTCATTTTAAGATCAACAAATACTCAGCGACTTACTCAGTATATCACCGGTCTGGTCCCGGGGCATATGTACGTTTATAGTCTGTATGTGTTTGATTCTGATACAATGGGGAAAGCGAGAGGCTACTTGAGGTTTTATGACGGGACGGGCACACAGGTCGCCTCATTTTATACACCTTATTCCAGTAACGATTATCCCGGATGGGAACTTTTAAAGTCAGATACGTTTGTATGTCCTCAAAATGCTGAAACTTTACACGTAGAGATAAGATTATATGATGAAGGCACATGGACTGGAGGAGATAGTGCAGTCCTATACGTTGACAACCTTTCACTTCTGGACCTTGGGCCTGCTCCCGAACCACCCTACCACTCTATATCTGAGATTCAGGGATTTACCACCTCTTCACCATTCAAAGATTCCACAGTTGCAACAGGTGGTATAGTTACCGCTGTTTTCGGGAATAACTTTTTTATTGAGGAATACCCGGGGGGACTCAGGAAGGGGTTGTATGTATACAGAGGTAGCGCATCATCTCCACATGTTCACATTGGAGATAGTGTGCTGGTGAAGGGCACAGTAGACGAATACTATGGGAACACTCAATTAAAGAATGTGTTTGAGGTTGATATAATTGACAGTAATCATCCATTACCCGAGGCTATTGTTCTAACTCCTCAGGATACTGTCACAGAAGACCATGAGGGAGTATATGTATTTTTAGAGAATGCCGAATGTATCAACGATAGTCTTGGGTACGGGGAATGGGAAATAAACTATAGATTTATTTCTACCACAAAGGATACTTTCCTTCATGTTGATGATATGGGCGTAAGTTATTCACCCACTGTGGGGGCTCATTATTCAATTTACGGGGTCATAACCTTTACTTATGGTTTTTTCAAAATTGAACCAAGAGATGAGCAGGACATTACATTCCTGGATGTGTCTGAATCCACACAAAACAAAAGCAAAGAGAACACTACAATTATTCTATCAGGTCCCCTTTTAACATTAGATAGATATTCAGGGCATTGGGAGATTTATAACATTTACGGGAGACTTATAAAGAAAGGTAGGGGAATGATAAGAACTACACTTTACAGAAAAGGCCTTTATCTTTTAAAACTAAATAATAGAACCATACACATACTTAGAAAATAGTATGAAAGAATTTCTCGTGGAGCACAATAAAGATGCTTTAACAGGCGTCTATAACCGTTACTTCCTTAAAGAATTTATGCAATTTGAACTCTTTCGTAAAAAAAGATATGGGGGACATCTCTCTGTCGTAATATGTGACCTTGACAATTTCAAAACCGTAAATGACTCCTATGGACATCTTAAAGGGGATGAAATACTGGTATATTTTGCCAGATTGTTAGAGCGATCGGTAAGAAGTTCTGATATCGTAATAAGATATGGGGGAGACGAATTCGTTCTCATACTTACAGATACCCCAAAATCCATGGCACACTTCGTTTCAGAAAGAATTATTAATGAAGTGAATGAATCAGATGAATTAAAGAGCATGGGAGTAGGAGTCAGTATAGGAATATCAGGTTATCCCGAAGATGGAACCAATCTCGAGGAACTCTTAAAAAAAGCCGATCAGGCACTCTATGATTCAAAAAGAAAAGGAAAAGGAAGATTCACCCTTTTCCAGGGAGATGTAAATCTAAAACCTGCTATACCTGCCAAGGAATTCACAGGAAGAGAGGATGTCCTAAAACTTTTAAAAGAGTTTATAGAACACGGAGAGAAAAAGGTAATTCTTATAACAGGTCCTGCTGGAATTGGAAAGACCAGATTGGTAGAAGAGGTACTCAAATCTCAGGAAAGGGTAATAAGAGGCTCTTCATCTCTCTTTGGTAGACGTATACCTTATTTTGAAATTAAGGAGAGTTTAAAAACGCTTTACAAACAGGATAGAACACGTTTTCAAGCCATATTATCACGCACCGAGCCGTTTGTGGCCAATACCGTATCTGCACTTTTGCCTCATATAACGGAGAAAGAAACACCGCCTGTAGAAGACAAATTCACCTTGTTTGAAGGGATAAAACGTTTTATTACCGCATATTTTGACAATAAACCCTTTGTTATGTTTATAGATGACGTTCAGTGGGTTTCACCTGAGACCACGCAGATTTTACTCTATTTAATCGAGCAACTTCCACAGATTAAACTTATCATGGTTAAACGAATTGAGGAAACATCAGAAGACCTCAAAAAGTTCATAGACGTTCTGGAAAACCTCTCCCAGAAAAAACACATAGAAATACCACCACTTAACAAAGATGACACCGGGCGTCTTCTGAAGTTGATACTTGGAGAGCATCTTCCTCCTGGCCTTACAGACTATATAATCCGACACTCAGGTGGCAATCCATTTTTTATTGAAGAGATAATTAGATCGCTTTTTGAAGAAGGATACCTTGAGGTTATAGAAGGAGAATGGGTGTTTAGAATGCCAGACACTCCTCCCGTTAGTAAAAGCATAAATGACGTGGTTTTCAGAAAACTCCGCAACCTCCCCAAAGCAGCAACCAGAATCCTTGAAATTATGGCATTATGGGATGCACCTGTAGATGTTCATACTCTTTCTATACTATCAGGGATAGACGAGGGAGAGATACTCTTTAATATGGACAAAATGGAGTACTTAAAACTTATCTCCCAGGAGAATAATTTATATTACCTGTCCGCAGGTGCTATAAGAAACATCATCGTAAAGGAGATGACAGTAGCCAAAAAAACTGCTATTCATAGAAAAATCGCATCTACCCTGGAACATCTTTTTACCAATAACACTGAATATATCGAAAAGATAGGCTATCACTACTATGAAGGCAGAGATTACAAAAAGGCCCTCCATTACCTTAAAATAGCATATGAAAGGGCAGAGAAAATAAAGGCCCTCAATATAGCAAGAGAATTACTTGAGAAGTTCCTTTCCATTGAAGAAGACCCGGAAAAACAACTTCGACTGGCTGCCCTGCAACTTGAAACCGAGAGTGGAGAAAAAGCAGGTGACACACTCCTTAAATACATCAAAAAATATGGACCAAAACCAGAGGCTCTCATGCTGCTTTCTGAAATTGAAGAAAGGAAAGGTAACATTGAAGAGGCAATAAAACTTCTTGATTCTATCAAAACCAGTGATGAAAGTATCAAATACAATATTCTGAAGGATAAAGCATGGCTACTTATGTTGTTGGGCAGATACGGCGAAGCAGAAAGCATCCTTAAAGATGTTCTTGAACACTTTAAAGGAAGAAATTACGACATATACTACAGCACCCTTCACTATCTTGCAACTCTATACTATTCGCGGGGACAGTACGATAAAGCCATAGAAGTTGCAAAGGAGGGCATCTCTTATTTTGAAAAAAATGACAAAGTTCCCATTGGGGCTTTAAATACTCTTGCCCTCTCTTACAGGAGTCTTGGACAGTATGACAGGGCATTAGACGCCTTTGAAAAAGCCATTGAATACGCAAGGAAAAAGGGGCTACCTCATTCTCTGGCAACACTTTTGGGAAATGCTGCCCTCATTTACTGGGACAAATATCAATATAAAAAAGCGCAAAAATACTTTGAAGAGGGAATAAACATCCTGACATCAATGGCGGCTTTTGATAATGCTGCGTTCCACATGAACAATATGATAGAAATGCTCATGGAATCGGGTATGATAGAACTCGGCGAACTTTCCACAGATTATATAAGAAAACGTCTTGATCGTATACATGCGTTCCTAACTGGAACTTCTGAAAAAGAAACCCGGCTACTTACATACATAAATGAAGTGGAATACGCCTCCCTTGTTGGGAATCAAAAAGAACGGCTTTACTGGGCAGGTGAACTTTTGAATCTTTCACTCTCAATAGAAGATGGTGCACTCAAGTGTTACGGACTTACAACAGTAGAATATGCTTTAATAGACAACTGCCTGCTGAAAGACGCTATGAAAATTGCACGGAAAATAAAAACAATCTCAAAGTCTATGGATACCCTTGAGTGGGAGATATATACCCTTTCCGCTATTTATTTAATAATGAAGAAAGCAGGCAAGGATGAAAAAGCCAAAAATTATATCAAAAAATTGGAGTCTCTTGAAAAAGAACTTGGAGATGACGTAAAACTAATCCTGTATGAACGACTTTTCCGGGCTATGATAGATACAAAGGAGATTAAAAGAGCAAAAAAGTATTATAGAAAACTCGTAAAGATGTTAAAAGACCTTGGTGCTAAAGACAAACTACGATATATTGAATTCCTTGCTCAGAAACACGGCATTTAATCTTTCCCAACATAAACATATGGTTTTAACTTTTTCAAAGTAGAGGGGCCTATTCCCTTTATCTTTAAAACATCCTCTACTTTCCTGAATTTTCCGTTTTTCAGCCTATAGGTCACTATTTTGCGTGCTGTATGTTCACCTATTCCAGGAATAAGCGTCAATGCCTCCCACGATACCTCATTGAGATTAAAGCGAAAAGTATCCTGCAATCCGTTATGTGAGACCGTATCCATTGCAAGATTCCTGGCAATGGAAGAAGAAATTTCCCCGGTCTTCTTTATCGCTCTGGTGAAACTTTGCCTGTACCTTGAGTAAAACCTGTATGCAGGATAAAAGGTCAAAATAATGAAAAGTAGAACAAGCACTTCCTTTTGAAATCTTTTCATTCCTTTAAAATCTGAAACTTGCCTTTATATTCAGATTTGTATTTATGGTCTTTATCCCGTGTATTACATCTTCATTTCCACCTCTTGAGAAACTCAGCGTCCCCGTTATATCCCTTGAGAAATTATAACTTGCAGAGAGATTAAGACTATAAGAGATGTTATGACTTATTGGTGTGTTTTCCCCTGTATCAAGATTGGTTCTCTCCTGTTTGGTTGAATTCCTGGTGTATGAGAGGGTTACTGTAACCTCATTTTTCATTTTAAGTCGACCAAGACCTGGTATTTTTATGCCCTGGGGATTTCTGAAAGAATAGGAAGCAGAGAAATTCAATGCAGACCTGTGAGTTTCAGTCTCCTGAGGGGTTCCGATAAGCGAGGTATCAACTTCCATAGTAAGGTTGTATCCACCGTTTACACTTACCTTTTTGAGGAATCGAAAACTCGTCTGGGGATTGAGCGTAAGAGTTTTTGTAATACTTCTTAAAGGCTCACCGGATATACCCTGTGTCTGTCTCTTTCTACTATATGAAACAGAAAGCGTTGGGCTTTCAATATATTTACCCTTTCCCACAATCGGTTTTAAAAACTGCTGATTTAAGGTGAAGGAAAGATTTGGCCATGTTTCCTGATTTGTCACCTGTTCCTGCGTATAATTGTAACTACGCGATTCGCTTTTATTATACATAAATCTTAAACTACCGAGAGGAAGACTTAAGTTATCACTAATTCCAAGAGTTTTTGTTTTACCCCATGTTCTCTGATTCTCAATAAGAGATTTTATATCAGGCTCAAATTCAACTCCAAACATATACTTTGTGTCTATATTCCCATAAACATACTGATAGTTTGAATTCTGTTGCACTGTATAGTTCACACTCGGTGAGGATATATACCCTGAAAGTGTCCTGAGTTTGGAAAGAATATACTCTGTGGGAGATAACAGAGCTGTATCGCTCTTTCTAACCTTTCCTTCACCCAGTATTTTGCTTAAAACCTTCCTTATATCTACCGTGCTCTGAA
Organism: Caldifarciminota bacterium; assembly: GCA_027038175.1. GTDB lineage: Bacteria > Hydrothermota > Hydrothermia > UBA1063 > CAJXJZ01 > CAJXJZ01. Next base: position 34,373 of record JALVYB010000040.1, read on the forward strand.
CAGTGAACGTTCCGGAATTGTTTATATTGCTTATATCGGGAAGCGTATCATTTCTCAGTGTGCGGTCAAACCGCTGAGTAAAAGCAGAGTTAAAGGATAGATTAGGTCGCACAATTCCAAGAACATTTACGTTGTAATTCAAACTAAAATTCTGTGTTATCTGACTTAACTTTCCATACTTATATACCGTAAGTGTATCCCAGTAAAAATCCCTCGCCATATTACGTGAAAAACGTCCACTTAAAGATTGAAAAGGTCTAAAATCTATTCCATAGTTATAAGACAGGGTTTTACTGCTATCCCTTCTTTCAACGCCTGAATAGATATCATTGTTTTTAGATTCACCATATGCATAAGATGTACCAAAACTCAATCTTGTTGGAAGAGGGGTGATGGTATGCCCTAAAAGTTTAAAATTCACATTGGGGGAATAAGAATAACCAAGCGTTGCTGCAGTTGACAGGTTGCTCGATATGGCAGTGGGAGAGTGCGTACTGTTCCTTGATCTCGAATAAGAAAGGGTAAATGGGTCAAGGAATATATTAAGAAATGCATTTTTTGACCTTTGTTTGGAGTACTGAATACTGAACCTCTCTGACATACTCAGAGTCTTGTTTTTCTCTTTTTGTGCGTTATCCAGAATAACATCAGTATTGGGTTTATATCGTGGGAGTTGTAGAGATTGAGAGCCCGAATAAGAAGATGAAAGATTTATGCCCCAATCAGGTGGAAGGAATAAAGATGGTTTAAAAGATATCTGATAACTTGCGCTGCGGGAACTATTGCTGAACTGTGTAAGGGCCTGTCCAAGCGTCTTAAATGCCTCATCCCTCTGAGTAACATTGTAACTTGCACTTAAAAGTCCTCCAAATTGGACCTGGCCTCTCAAAGAATAGGCGGTTCCATGTTCATTGCGTGGGTCTTTCAGCCTGAACTCATCCACCCATATCTCTCCTGTGATAGGTTGAGTGGTGTTGTTAATAACAAGCATATCGTAGTTTCTAACCGCCCTTAGATTGGGAGAGCCTTTAAATCCAAACCTTCCGTCTGTATAAAAAGAGTCTGCCGAAAAATGAGTTCCAAGGCTATCCTGAATATACATTTTGAACCGCGTGAGAGAGTCCAGAGGAATATTTATCTCCTCCCAGTCGCTGTTAGTAATTTGAAACCTATACGTATAATAGTTAATCGTATCGCCTATACGCACTTCAAATGCTGGATAAGGTGTAAGTGTGGAGGGAGAAGGTTTTACGAAGAAGTTGAGCGTTTTATAACCAAGGAGGTCCTCACTCTGGGTAAACTCAGGGTAATACCTTACAAGAGTATAATGTCCTGTGCCAAGGTTTGTATAAGACAGCCCTAAAGACCTCTCGGTGGTTAATTTACCTGTTATGGGGTCCCTTTCTACTATAACTCCTGGAGGTGTGGTATATTGAGGGTCTTCTCGTACACTAACGGTTCTTACACCAAACTCTTCAGAGGAATCTACAGAAGAGGAATCAAAGGCAAAAATCCCTATTTTCTGCCACCTTGAGCCAACAACCTCTAATTTAGCAAAAAAGTACACTTCTTTATTATCAAGGCCATCAAACCATAGCCTCGCAACTCTTATATTTTCAAAGTAGGGGTTCCCTACCTTTCTGTAATAAGATGGGTCTCTTAATGGAATTAAATAATGTCTGAAACCGTTTTCATTTATAGATTTAAGGGTTGGGTTATTTGTGTCCTGTAAATCTATGACGTATTCGAAATAGTCATTGGTTGTATCAAGTATCCCATCAACCTTTAACTCTTCTGTATCAAACCTTCCATTATGCTCGGTACCATTTACATGTGACCAGTCACCTGTTGTGGGGTTATACCCCGCATAGTCATCATTTCCATCATCTTCTGAAGTGCCTGTCCAGGTATTATCATCTCCATATACACCATCCAGACCTGTATCTTCATCCCCTGCTATCCACTGCCCATCTCCATTTTTGTCCTCCGTGTCAATAACAGAGAGTGAATCGTGATGCCATCCTTTTATGTTTCCAGCCCGGTCCCTCCAAACAGCATCCTCCGAAATATATGACCCAAGGTCTATGTGTATTTTCCCTCTATCCCCCTTCACTATAACCTCAAGATATTCCATATCGTTCCAGTAATTTCCTCTGTCGTCAAGCAACTGACTGATTGAGGCCCATGATGAGGTATCTCTGTTATGTGGCACAACCTTTACTGCAAGAACCGTCGCAGGCTCCCTTGCCTCATCCTCAGTTAGATTGTCATAAATATCTCTTTTGCTGAAGATATTGGTAAATGTATACCAGTTTATCGTATCACATAAAAGGTCCAGAGGTGCATATGTACCATCTGGCAACACGGGTCTTGAGCCATACTTCCACTGCGTATAATTAAGATAAATACTGCCTGTTTTCTTGGAGTTGTCCATATCATCAATGTATCCGTAACCGGTTGTATTCAAATTGGGAAAAGACCGCGCCACCTCTCCCTGTAATCTTATATTTGGGGGTTGAGTCTGGGTATTCCACGTAAGAAAAGAAAGGGCATGAGAGAGGAAACCAAGGCTTTTCTGAATCTGGAAATCCCCTTCCAGGATAGCGTTTTTCACAGGCTCCTGACCTAATTTGGGTCTCAAGTCTTCTGTGGATTCGCTACGACCAAGGAAAGTTCCCCCAATACGCAAAGCATCACTTCCATAATTTGCCCTGAAGCCATAGAGTGATCTGGACTTGGTCTGGAAGAACGGTGTATATTCATAGTTTATCTCTATCCTTGCTGTCGGGTCATTTAAAATAGTACTATCCAAAAGAGTAATGGTACCCATGGTGTAATCAATGGTATAGTCTCTGTTTCTCTGAAGCACCCGTCCATTGTACTTCACCACCTCAGAACCTTCCACTATATCAAGTGCACCCAGATTTATAACCCTCTGAATATGAGCTCTCCGAACGAAAACTAATTTATACTTTTTGCCTTCATTAAAGTTGAGTTCTGGCTTCTTGTAAATTATGGAATCAGGGTCCTCAAGGGAATCAGACATAAACGGATAAGGACTCGGGAATATAAGGTATTTCTTAATCCCATCAAAGACCTGGACAATCTTACCGTTTACGGTTACTGTGGGGTCTATCCTGCCATCACCGTCGTTATCAAGACCAAGAAGCTCCAGGTAGGTTCTGCCTCTTTCCGCAGATTTCCATGTATTTGAACCGAGAGAATCTTTATATATGGTAAGTGTAATATCATCAATGGAAAGCCCCTCATATTCCGATAGTCCATAGAAATTAATGGGATATATATTCTTGAGTTCAAGTGCAAACAGCTTTGCCTTTAATGTATCAGCCTTTGTATAAAGGGTATCAACATTATTCATATATCGAGATGGTCTGATAAGTCTCAAAGTGTAGGTGGAGGCTGCTGAATCCAGGGGCGTTCCTACCCACGTTCCATTACTCCTTTCATAAGATACCCCGAGGATGTTCCCTTCATCGAGAGGATTCTTTAATTCAAGTATTTTGCTCGAAGGATAAAAGATAAAATCCGTCTGGTCCTCCAAAAGTTTAAAACGGGTATCCTCAACGAGGGAACTATCAAAATTCTGCGTAACAGGGTCATAAAAGTAAGATACACAATGATATATCTCCCCTCCCTGTACCCCTGAACCATCATGAACAAGGACATAGATTTTAACAATCGAGTCCGGGTCATCAATATAGTAGAACTTATTTTTCAAATAATCCTTTCCATACAGGATCAATGTATCCTCCCTTGCACCGCCCGTAAATGTCCCCTGAGAGGATTCTCCTGTTTCTCTTGTAAGAACCGCCTGTACCTCTACACCACCGAAATTAAATAGACCCTTAAGCCCAAAAAGTCCGGTTTTACCTCCACCACCTGCAAAACTTGCAAACTGTGTGCCCTGTATGGAAAAACTCGTCTGTCCTGCCTCAATACTCTTTACAACCTCATCTTCCCCACCTGTATATTTTAACTTAATGATATTTTTATTCTGGTTCTCCCTTTTCTGGTCATAATCGAGAGTTATATGGAGTTTTGTTCCAACCGTACCGGTAAGGAGAACATTCATTGAACTCTCAAGATTTAAAGTAGGAAAGGAACTGCCGGTATCGGCACCCATGGAGGGGTTGTGCATATAGGTGGATTGTCCACCAATTATTACATCTTCTCCCCCTCTTATATCGAGTTTTCCACCCTCCCCGAGGAAACTCAATGCTCTTGGGAAACGAATGGGCACATCAATTGTGGGTATAAGTCCCTGCGATGCACTTTGCGTCCTGGCACTCTCAGGGACTGCTTTCATATATTCTGAAATGAGCATTGAATTATTGACACTATCGATATAAAGACCAAGCGGAGTGATACGATACGTATCTATAGGCATACCACCTCTATATCTTACATAGATTGCAAGGCCACTTTCGTAATCAAGTAAAACAGAATCCTGATATTCCCCGTAAACCTTATTTTCCCAGATAAAATATTTATCAAGATAAGAGGTAGTATCAGGGGATACCGTGAAAAGATTAAAAACGAGAATAAAGAGCATCACTGAATGAGAGACAATGCCTTATTTACAAGTTGTTGCGCTCTTTCTTTGTCCTGTGCTTCAGCGTAAACCCTTACTATAGGCTCCGTATTGGATTTTCTTATGTGCAACCACGCATCTTCCCATTCAAGATATAGACCATCTTCCCTGCTCATAAAATCTGCTTTGAAAATCTCTTCCAATTTCTCAAACGGAATATTACCTTTGAGAGGTGCCTTCTCCTTAATCATATGAAAAGAAGGTAACCTTTCTACCAAACTGGCCAAATCTTCTCTCTCAGCAAGCTGTGTAATATAAAAACTACCTACAAGAGAATCTCTTGCACTGTTTATGTGTGAAAATATTACACCACCGTTTCCTTCCCCACCAACTTTAACATCGGATTCAATCATTTTGTTCACAACATTAGCCTCACCAACCTTTGTTTTTAATATTCTGCCACCTAACATCTCCACCACTCTATCCGCAAGCATGGATGTGGAAAAATTAACCACAACATCGGTTTTTTCCGAAAGCCCTAAAAGAGCAAGTGGCAGGGTATACTCCTCACTGAGAATTCCAAGCCGCTTTACACCACATATAAGTCTATCTGCATCAGGGTCAGTCCCAAACCCTAAATCGCATAACCCTTCTTTTAGCATTGTATCGAGGTCCGTAAGATGCTCTTTCCTTGGCTCTGGATTATGGACAAAAACGCCATCTGGATTTGTATTCAGAGTGACAACCTCATGTCCCATTCTTCTCAAAAGTTCAGGGAGGAGGTAATAGGCAGCACCGTTATTGGTGTCGACACAGATTCTCAGTGTCCTGCTCTTTCCTTTGTAGTAGGACATAATTTTTCTGATATGATACTCCCCCACATCAGTTCCCCGTAAATCTTTGCCGGTCTCTCCCGTATAATTCACATTTTCAGACTTTTCCCATGATGTCGGGAAAAGCCCTTCTCCTGTGACATATTTTATGCCATTGTACTCTGGCGGGTTATGACTGGCAGTTACGACAAAACCACCATCAATACTGTTATCTCTGATATATAAAAGGGCAGTGGGAGTGGGAATAATATCTGCGTCCAGTGTATTTATGCCATAAAAATTGAGAGTCCCCTTTATGATATTGAGAATTCCTTTCCCATGAGGCCTTGTGTCTCTTGCTAAAAGATATGTATTACCTCCATTATATGAGAGAAACGAGAGAACTCTATCTATAATCACTCTGGGGGTAAGATCCTCACCTACAATACCACGCAACCCGGATACTGACTCTATTAGCATTTTTTAAGTCCAGATAATTTTAGCTGGCGGGCGGACTTGAACCGCCAACCTGCGCATTACGAATGCGCTGCTCTGCCGATTGAGCTACGCCAGCATATAGTTTAAGTATAACATGATAAAAACGAACTACAAAGTCTTTCAAGGGTTATCAAGTGTTTCAATGAGAGACATAATCCTTTCTATATACATCATACACTCTTCTCCCTCCGCATGTGTTGGTATTCCGCCCCACAATTGAGCCAGATAGGGTTTAAACATATCCTCTTCCCCCTGGTATTTTGAAAAAAAGTTACGTATTTTCTCAATTTCTTCACTCTGAGGTAATTCTTCCTGAATAAACAAAAGATGCTCCATCATCTTCCTGCCAACTATGCAGAGGTCCACATAATCTCCCTCTTCAAATTCCCTATCTGCTCTTTCTTTGAGACTTTTTATGCTCTCTATCCACTCCTTCATCTTTACCCTTTCTCCTTTTGCCACCAATAGTATAAAACTCTACATGATTTGACCTTGCTTTGTTATCCCATTTATCCTTTGCCTCAATATAGAGAGAATGTACGGTATCCATCAATGAATCCACTTTGAGTAAAACAGAATCCCTCTCAAGAGAGTCTGAAAACACCATTTTACTGTCGAGATAAATCCCCATCCATGAAAGAGGACTTTTATCACGATACTCATACTTTATCTTTAAAACTCTGGAAACTGTATCTCCATTTTTAGGCTCAAGTATGCTTATCCGGGGTGGGTCTATATCAGGCTTTCCCGGTGGAGGCATCCTCGAAGCACAGGAAAGTCCGAATAAAACAAAAAGGAGTACGATTTTAGTTTTTCTTTTTTCTCTTGATTCTCTTCTTTTTGGCATTCTTTTTCTTTCTCTTACCTGTGGTATCCTTCCTTGTCTTTGAATTAAGAATTTCCACAATTCCTTTTGTAAGCGAATGAGTGATACTCCTCCCGTGGCCCCCTGCATACAGGGGAGCCACGAGAAGAAAAACAGTGATAAACAGTATTTTTCTCATCGTCCTATTGGTAATTTATTATTTACCTTTCTCCTCATCGAATCAACTTTTATAGTGTGTTTGTGTTTATCCTTTTCCTTTCTATCCTTTTTCTTTCTCCACACCCTATGCGGTTTTTTGTTCTTCTTTTTTTCTATGTTAACTTCCCTTTCTTCCTCCTCATTGTTCACATTGAGCCTGAGTCTCCCTTTACCTTTACTTCTTTCGGGTAGTTTAAAGTCTATTTTCCTCTTTTTACTCTCGTCTGTAATTTTCCTGTGTATTTTTCTTTCTCTCCTCTGTTCAACATTTCTATCGAACTTCTCCCTTGCTCTCACATCAATATCTTTCTTAATCTTACCCTTTTCTTTAAACACAGGATGAGTAACTAACCCCGGATTTTTTTCCATTTGAATAGCCTTTTTATGCCACTTTTCTCTAAAAACAGGCTTTATGTGTACTGGAGCATCCGGCAATACCGGCTTCTCATACTTTTTCAGTATTTTATCGTTAAGATTTACTTTTACCGTCTTATAAACAGGTTTTTTATAAACCCCACCTTTCGGTGGCTTATATCTATACACTGGCTTTTTAAAACTCCTTTTATCAACAACAGGTGCCACCCACCTTCTTTTTCCCCTGTATGTAATATAGTATATCGGCCTGCCATATGGGTCTACGGGTGCCCAAGAGACCCATCCAGGACCTTCATACCAGACAACCCATGCTCCTCTCCACCTTGAACCGGGAACCCATACCCATCCAAAATCTGGTACCCATGCCCATCTTCCATAGTGGTAGGGCACCCATCCCCACTCTTCATACGAAACCCATACCCATCCAATCCTCACACGAAAAACCCAGTGCCCATAGTAATAGGGTCTCCAGTCAGGGCCTACGTCAGGAACCCACACCCAGCCATAACCTGAAATATATCTCCAGTGCCCATAGGAATCGAGGTCATATACGCCTATATATATATCATCTGGAACATAATGAACCTCATGAATTACAATGTACCTTCTCTCATACTCTGCTGCCCAACTATCAAAGTCATCATGATGAAATTCCCTTCTAATTACGATTCTGCCATCCGGATATATTCTTGCCATCTCTCCTGCCCTTATTATCTCATCTTCTATCTCAACCTCACCCCTGATTACTGAGACTTTAGCGAATGCCCCATCTCTTTGCACTCTCACCGTGCTGTATTCATTAACATTAATATCGGTATTCATAAGGATTACCCTTCCGCTTGCCTCTCTTGTCATTACCCTCACCCTGCCTTTTTGCACTCTGAAAATGAAGTCGTCGTCAAGCCTTATCACTTCTATTCTGGAACTTTCTCCCATAGACACCACATTTCCCCGACCGAACTCAAAAACTATCCTTGAATCATAAAGGCTTTTTACAACATCCCCCTCAGAAATAATATCATTCCTCACAAGGTATTCCCAGTCCTCTGCACCGTAAGGGAGAACCATTGCCTCTCCCTCTACGGCACGAACTCTTGCCACACTTCCCTCATATGAGAAGAGGGATATCCCAAGAAGAACTGTCCACAACATTTCTTACCTCCCTGTTTTCAAATAAATTACGTTACTGCTTTCTCCTATAGATAGTTCGTGATTACCAGGGTCAGTCTGATAGGCAACGTCAAACAGAAGATAATTATCCGTAACGCTCAATATCCTTATATGGGCAAAATGATTATCACGAGTCCATATCACATAGGAGTGATTTGCATAAGCATTTACACTTTCCTGGGTCCAGCCCTCATCAGGTGCCCAGTTAATATCAGATAGGTCCTGCGTTTCCCCCATATCCTGGATATACGTAGATGGGCTACATATAATCCTTGGCACACCGTTGTCATACGTAAAATAGAAATCACCTTCGTCTCTATGAACCGGAGAGAAATCAGAAAGTGAATATCCGGACAGGCCCAGTGTATCACCTGAATAGGAGTATGCAAAAATCCGCTGGTTGTACCTTTCAGGCCTCGGTGTGTCAAAAATTGGATAAGAGGTGAGATCGCTTTCATTACCGAACTCATCCACACTGGAGAGTGCGTAATAATAAGTATTCCCGTTTGCGACATCGTGGTCAACATAGGAGGTAGAACTCACCTCGTCAATGAGTTCAAAATATCCATAAGGTTTATCGCTTTTGTAGATTCTGTAGGATACCACATGAGGATTGGAAACCTTACTCCAGAGGAGTATAACCTCATTGTCACCTGTCATAGACTCAACATCCTGTGGAGGAAGAAGCGGATAGGTATTATGGTTACAGGATAAAAGGAATGTGACCCCTGCTATTAGAATTATTGTGAAAGGTTTCATTTTGCACCTCCTGTTTCACCTATTTACCTGCAAACAGGATGCCAATAGATTCAACCTGTGTGCACAAAAATTGTGCATGTGGAGGACAATGGTGCACAGAATGGGTGCTAACGGCCTTTCTGCTTTCTAAAATATTCGTGTTCTTCTATTAGTTCTTTTAAAAGGTTTTCAAGTGTCCATGAAAGAGAAGTGGGAGTGGTTGTGGCAAAAATAACATCCCTCATGCCGAGTTTCTTAAATACGGAAAGGGTGTGTTTGATACCCTCATTATCAAGGTCATGCATGAGGACAAATTTCTGCTCATGCCAGAGACTGTCCCCTGTATACTGTTCTATATTATCAATAACTTCCTGTAATAGAATTGACCTTGCAGCATCAGAAATAGGATACAAATCAAAAGCAAGGTTCTCTTTCAATATTGCAAGTTCTGTCTCTTTAAAACCTATGAGAAGAAGCATACCTTAAGTATAAAGCAAGAAAAAAGTATCAGGGAACTCTTCTCTCAAAGAAAATCGCTCCATCCTTACATTTCATATAAGGCTTAATCCTGCCCACTTTCTCTATATCGGTATCATTTACAGAATGCCTGTAAAATCCTCTGAAGTACACTATGCTCGCTTCACCACTCTTAACCCTCTTAGCAATATTAACTACGCTATCCTGCCAGGAATTAATCGGTTTCTGGTTCCATGGATTGTATTTAAAGGGCAAAAGACGAATCTTTTTCTCAGGGTCATACAGATAAAAGAACTCAGGCACATTCGTATAGACCACCATAGAATCAGGTACTGTATTTCTGGAATATCGTATCAAAAGAGATTTTTCCCACCTTTCATTTGTATATCCCCATCCTCTCTGACCATTTATAATGGCCGTGATACCACTATCTAAAAACACCATGAATACATAAACTATTACCCATTTCTTGCTTTTTCTAATCTGTTCTTCAGACATAGCCCACAGGAGAAGAATGAGAATAACAACTGGAGAAAAAATACGGAAACTGGGTGGAATAAAGGCGTCAACCAATAACCTGCTGACCATCACAGAGATAAGATAAACGACAATACAACACAATAAAACCTTCTTCTTATCTGAAAATAAACTCTTTTCGCGAAGGGCTTTAAATACTGGCACGTATACAGCCAAAACTACAAGAGGTAGAAACATAACTGAAGAAATAAATGCAACCCCGTACATATTTTGCGATACAAAGGCCTTTACCGGTAAAAAATCGTAAAGAAACTGGAATAAAAAGAGTACAACGAATTCTGCATAACCTCTATAATAAAATCCTATACTTCTGTGAGCCACATGAGAAAAAACGGAAAAACCATATAAAATATACAAAAAAACAGGTACCGCAGAAAGCAATACCAGAGCAATTGAAGAAAACATTTTCATTCCGCGTCTTTTCAAATACAACAGTGCACAAATTGTAAAAACAAGCCCTATATACCTTGTGAGAGCCATAAAAGCGAGACTTAGAGACAATAAGACCAGGTCAAAGGCCTTTATCTCTTCACGAGCGATGAGAACATACAAAAAGAGAAGTTGAAAAGTAAAGAAAACCTCTTCCGATAAAGCCAGAGAATGTAACTCAACCAGCAGAGCGACAAACAAAGAAGATATTAATAAAGCAAAGTCTTTATGGGTTGTTATTTTTTTCACCAGCATATAGAAAAGAGAGACATTTGTTAATAACAAAATTCCATGAAAAACTCTCACCAAACTGAGTAGATTACCTTTCGAAAAAACCAAAATCGAGAGAATAAGTGGATAAAAAGGCGCAAAATGGAAGAAATATCCTTCATATCTCCGCACATTACCTTTAAAAAAATCCGCAAACCATTTTGCCATTTTAAGATAAGTGACACTATCACCCCCAAGGCCTATGGAGTGATAAGTGGAAAAATAGTAAAATAGCACGGTCAGGGTCCAGAGAAGCACCCACTCTAACTTCCTGATGTTCATGAATGCAAATAATAAAACTATCCTGAAAATCAATCAACCATAAGTATTCTACCCTTTGCACATCCTTTTTTCTTGCCTGATAATTGTAAACATAACCCGGGAGGATAAAATGCAGGTTCCGCAAATTGATTTGAAGAGAGAGTACAACGAAATAAAGGATGAACTCATCAAAAAGGCTGAAGAGGTACTTGCTTCAGGGTGGTACATCTTAGGTCCCCATGTTAAAGAAATAGAAGACAGGATAGCAAAATATACAGGAACAAAATTTGCAAAAGGCGTGGCATCAGGTAGTGATGCACTTCTGCTTTCTATGATGGCTATTGGAATTAAAGAGGGAGAAGGAGTTATAACCACCCCATTTACATTCTTTGCAACCGCAAGCGCTGTATTCCGCTTAGGTGGCACGCCTGTATTTGCTGATATTGACGAGAGAACCTTTAATATTTCTCCAGACAGTATTCTTGACATAC
>JALVYB010000041.1 GCA_027038175.1 Caldifarciminota bacterium
TACGATTACAACGCCTTTAACACCTTTCTCCGCACAATCCCTCATCACTTCTGGAACTATATTTGCCGGAACAGCTATTATAGCAAGATCTATCGTATCTTTTATAGCCGATACATTCGGATAGCATTTTATTCCGAGAATTTCCTTAGCGTTCGGGTTAACTAAGTATATCTTGCCTTTGAAATAATTTTTCAGATTCATAACGATATTATATCCCGGCTTTCCTTCTGTCCTCGATGCACCGATTACCGCAACGCTCTTCGGATAGAAAAGTTTGCTGATGTCATCTAAGCTATAATCGAACCTTCTTTTTTCTCCGATTACGATGCGGGCATCTGCAACAGCGTAGCCGGTATCATATACGAAGACAGGATTCAAATCCATCTCAACTATACTCTCCTTTTCTACAACCTCGTTAAGCTTAATTATCAAATCGATTAACGAGTCGATATCTCCTCTTAATCCTCTGTATCCTTTCAGAATTTTGTATCCTCTGATGCTCTCTATCATCTTCTTAGCATCATCCCTCGTCAAAGGCAGAAGTCTGAAGGAGACATCTCTAAGGACTTCAACGAAGACACCACCTAAGCCGAACATTATGTAGCTTCCGAATTGATCGTTTTCTGCCACGCCGATTATCACTTCTATTCCCTTTTTAAGCATGGGTTGAACATTAACCCCCTCAGCATTTGGAATCGAAATCAGCTTTCTAAAAGCTTCACGAACCTCTTCATCGCTCTTTAAATCCAGTATCACTCCACCCACATCGCTCTTATGAATTATGTTTCGGGATGCGACCTTCATAACAACAGGGTAGCCAATGCTTTTCGCAGCATCCACCGCATCTTTCTCATCCTTAACAAATATGCATTTCGCCGTCTTAATGCCGTATCTTTCGAGCAATTCCTTGGATTCGTGTTCAAGCAATAGCATAAGTTTCTGTTGGAGCTGGAATATTTAACCTTTTGTTACTGCTGAGTCCCCATCCGAAAGGGGGATACGGCAGGGGAAGATAGGTGATTATTATTTTATGCATTAAGTTATACAGTGAATAATACGGATAGACAATAATGCACATGAACTGTTGAACAAAATAAAGGTATAGAAAATCCTACTTTTTCAGATGTTATAAAGCGGTTGTATAACCATGCTAAGCTATAAATTCCGCATATATCCTCCTAAAACCATTCAGGCAAAACTATTGGAACAGCTTGAGCTATGCAGATGGCTATACAATCGTTTACTTTACAAGTTAAACAAGGCAAAAGAAGAGGGTAGAAAGCTAAGACCGAAAGATACACAAGCTCTAATCGTTCAGCTTAAGCAAGAAAAACCTGAGCTAAAAAGAGGTCTATTCTAAGGTTTTGCAGATGGTGAACTACCAGCTATGGTCGAATATTAAAACTCTCCATAAACTAAAGGAGAATGGAAAGAAAGTTGGTAAACTACGATATAAGGGTAAAGGCTGGTTCAAAACTCTCAACTTCAACCAGTCAGGGTTTAAGATAGACTTTGAGAACAACAAGCTTATTCTTTCGAAGGTTGGTTCTATTTCAATCAAATTACACCGTCCAATTGAAGGAAAAATCAAAGGGGTGATTATAAAGAGGTCTAGAACAGACAAATGGCATGCAATTGTGCAGGTAGAAGATGAACCAAAACCATTACCGCCAACAGGCAAAGTTGTGGGAATAGATGTCGGAGTAAGGTATTTTCTGACAGATAGTGAAGGAAGGCAAGTTGAAAATCCACACTTTTATGAGAGAATGTTAAAACGAATAGGAATTCTACAACGCAATCTCTCAAGAAAGCAGAAAGGTTCAAAGAACTGGGAGAAATGCAGAGTAAAGCTGGCTAAGGCTTACGAGAAGCTTGTAAATCAGAGAGATGATTTTCTGCATAAACTGTCGAGGTTTTATGTCAGTGTTAATAACTACGATGTTATAGTGGTTGAAGACTTATGGATTCAAAATATGGTTAAAGCTGGAAACAAGCTTGCTCAACGCATATTAGATGCTTCCTGGGGAAAGTTTATCCAGCTACTCTCCTACAAGGCTGACCACAAACTATTTATCGCTTACCATCCTAATTAAGTTGGTATGAGCGATACTGATTTAGCATATATCGCAGGATTTTTCGATGGTGAGGGTAGTATATTTGTTTCAAAATCGAAAAAACAATATTTCCTCACAGTAAGTATTAGTAATACGAATCTACTTGTATTAGAGAGTATTCAAAGGATTATGGGTGGAGGCATATCAAAAAGCCCAGATAAGCGTGAGAATTGTTCTCAACTTTTCAGGCTGAGATTGTACTGTAATGAAGCAAAGAAATTCTTGGAAAGAATACTACCTTACCTCAAAATCAAGAAAGAGCAGGCGAAATTAGCAATAGAGTTTCAGTCTAAAATGGAAATGGGAAAACTCACCATCCCAAAGGAAGAGCAGGAGAAATATAGAATTCAAATCAACTCATTTAACAAAAAGAGAAAGAAAAAGAGCTGGTAGAAGAGTAGTTAAGGTAAACCCAAAAGGCACTTCAGAAAGGTTGTCGTTCGAAGATCCGTATAGGGATTATATTTCTGCTCGTAGAATCCTTGAGAGGGGACTGGGACAGTCCCGAACGCCTGTGGAGAGAAGACATCTACTCCTCGTGATTCCTTATCAAAAGGTGATCGAAGGGATAGTTCTCTTAGTGAATCAGGAAACCTCGCCCTTACCAGTAGTTCCGAAAGTTGGCAATTAGAGTAACCTAAATAGGGTTATTTTTCCCATTAAACGTTCTTTTAATTTTTATCTGATTGCCGAATATTTCACTTTCGGAACTACAAAAAAACGGGAAGCAACTTTTCTCTTTGACACTCACCACACTAAGGGAATTGATATAGCAATTCCGGTGAGAAAGGGAGCTATAGAAGTCCTGAAACATCTGGGAAGTGAAGAGACTAGGAA
>JALVYB010000042.1 GCA_027038175.1 Caldifarciminota bacterium
ATCCTTTACTCAAGGTTTTGTATGATTTTCTTAGAGAGATGGAGAATAGTAGCGGAAAGTATTTCAAGAAAGGTGCTGATTTCCATCCGCTTAAGGATGTCTATCGTGCGATTGAGTATTACAAGCTCATATTGAAGTATCTTGATTCCTATGAGTGTAGAGAAGGAGAAATTCCTGAAAAAGAAGTGAAAATACTTGCAAATTCTTATATTCCATCAACGACGTTCGGCTTGTTGGCATATGGCTGTTTTCTGTCTGCTTTAAGGTGCGATATACCTTATTTGAGGAAATGTGTTTCTAAGATTGCAATATATATAAAGATGCATTTCTTGTTCTATAAGTATGAGCTGGGTGAGGATATTGAAGAAGATATATTTTGAGTCGTGTATTACTAGGCTTTTGCTTTCACCACCGTTTTCGAAAATCATGGAGAACTTTCTGAGGAAGAAGTACGGACTTGGTACGCACTCTGTTATTATCAAGGTTGTCTATCTTAAAGATGATTCTGGCATACCTGTCGCTATAAAGAGGAATAATGTTATGAAGATGTTTAAAGCGAGACCCTGCATAATTGCTGAGTCTATTGACGGCTCTAAAGAAATTTTAGTGAAGTACTGTTATGGAATCAACGCTCCACCAGAGTTGTCTATACTCTTTGAGGAAATAATGGAGGCATGTTCGTTTGATGCCGATGTATTCATGAACTATATAAGTGAACATCCAGATAAGGCTTATTTCTGAACTGTTCTTAGTCCGTTTGTCGACAAAAATCAATTATTGAAGCAAGATATCTGAGTAGAAGGTTAGAAGTTTATTACATCTTAACCCGCCATGCAAGTACGTTAAAATCTATGTATCGGTGGGACTAAGTTAAGGCTTGTTGGTTTCAAGGGTGTTGAGATATACCTGCCTTTAACAAATTAAAAGTTTTTAAGTTTCCAAGGGGAATAATAGAACGGTGAGAGTGAATGATAGGTGAGAAGATAAAGTCTGCTCTTTGGGATTTGGTTGTCGTTCTGATTTCTTTAGGTGTGGGGATTTTAGCAGGCTATGTTATCGTGTTTATTGTAGAACTATTTACGTTCTGGTTGGCTTTTACAACTCTCAAGCTTTACTACTATATTTTCTTGGCAATTCTGTTTTACGGAACAATATCTGTGTTTGTTTTCTTAGGACTGAAATCAATTCTCGATGAGTATATTGAAAAGTTTAGAGAAAATAGAAAGCGTAAGAAGGAGTTCAAAAAGAAGAATGATGAGCAAGAAAGCGAGTTACTAAAGGAAATGAGGAAGAGGGGTAGAGTGCTTTGAATCAGAAGCAGAAATACCAGATTGTCTATCTCATAAAGCAGTTTATCAACTGTGATATGGATTTACTTAGTTTCACAAATGCTTTAAGGAAAATGTTAGGCGACGCTATTATCTCATTTAAGAGCGATGATGAGACGGTATTTTGTATGGCATCGTTTCTAGGGACGGTCTGTCGCTTCTGGTTTTACAACTTTGAGTTTGTAACGATTTGCAATGGGAAGAATGTCGTTGTTATGGCTGACTTAACAGTTCCTTTTATTGACGCTGATGCACCGATTTATTTCTTAAAGAAGTGCGGTTACATAACTGATGATACAAAAGTTGTTAGGAAATATTCTGTCAGGTATGACTATATAGACTGGGCAAATGATTATCCGAGAAGTCCAGAACTATACAAGAGGTATGTTGATATCTATGTCTCTATCAAAAAACGCTTAAAGGAGTTAGCGGAAAAGGAGGTTGTATCGAAATCTGTCTATCTCTCGTGAGGTGATAGGAAATGTCTAGCATGGATTATATGATGCATAGCATATATGTCTGTGGTGAGTATGTTAATGCCGTGATTGTTGATAAGAAGTATTATAAGGATTTGGAGCATCTAGCATTGATGATGGTAAAAAAGGTTCCTGCTAAATTCTCTTATGGTACTGCTGTGGAGTTTCCTTACCTTGGTATTTTAATATTTGGTGATATGATAGATAGAATTTTGCTTGAAAAAGATTTCGAGAAATTGCCTCCAATTAAGTTAGAAGACTTTTATTGTACTGACCTGTCTATAGACCTGAAGGCTGTCGAGATTTTCCTTAAGAAGTTCTACTTCGAACTGCTAGATAAGATAAGGGAGGATCTTGAGATATTTGCTTATGAAGTGAAGTGGCTGGGAGACAAGCTACATGTACGGATAACAATCAGCCCTAAAGAAACTAGCTATGATGCTCCAGCAATTAAGTATTCTGAAGAGGTGATAATATCCAATTTCTACTATGTCATTTATGAGGAGAAAATAGCGGTGAAAGTAACATATGTCTGTGATATGCATAATTTGTATGTCGTTTCTAATTTGTCCGAGTTGGGAAGGGTGCTTCTAGATATTTTCAATCGAAAGAGATTTGTAGATCAGGAACCTTCTATACGTGATATTTATAGGAGGGCGAAGATTCGTGCGTTACATCTCTACGATGAAGCTTGATTCAGCTTATGGCTTCAGATGTGAAGACGCATTAGAGTACATTATACTCGAAAAGCTCGGAGTGAAAGTTAAAGATGAAGTCATTTACGGTAGCTGTATGGCGTTAATTGAGTATATCAACAATGAGGAGTTTGCAGGTAGCTGTGTCGATAGGCTACCTTTAAGACTCTGTTTAGAAAGGATAGATTTTGGGGAAGGAAGAATGATTATACTGGAGGTGAGTAAGGTTGAAATTTGACAACATGATTATTTTAACAGAGGAAACTAATGAAAAGCCTAGGGTGGTAATATTCGAAGTAATGGACGGATCATTATAAAGGTTGATTTCCAGAACGCTACTACGGTGTACATTAACAATGTGTCTGTCTCACTACCATCTGGCGAGTCCCTTATAAAGATTCACTATGATGGCTATGTAGAGCTTTGCCATTCTAACTGCTATATTGGGGGC
>JALVYB010000043.1 GCA_027038175.1 Caldifarciminota bacterium
ATAGAGCAGGGGTCAGTAGTCTCTTCCAACCTTGTATGGGGGGAAAAATGGAAGAAATCCCTGTTTCAGGGGTCTTTTATTAAAGGACTTACCAATATAGAGCTTACTCCTGAGATGGCCACGAAACTCGGTTCTGCGTATGGTACAATCCTTCCACGAAACAGCGTGGTACTTCTCGGAAGGGATGCACATCCTGCATCAAGGATGCTGAGGCGTTCTTTTATGGGTGGTCTTGCATCAACAGGAGTGCAGGTAAAAGATGCTCAAAATATACCAATCCCTGTCCTCAGGTATAAATTGCAGACTTTTGGGGAAGTGGGAGGTGTTTATTTTAAACAGTCACCTGTTGAACCGGAGTCAACTGAAATTTACTTTTACGATTCAAATGGCATTGATATTTCAGGCTCTGAAGCCAAGTCTATTGAGAGAATTTATTACAGAGAAGATTTTAGAAGAGCCCATCATTACGAAGTAGGAAGCATAAGTTTTGAAACAAGGCTCTGGGATTTTTATGAAGAGGGCTTTTACAGGGCTTTGAATACTGAACTTATAAAAAACAGGAAGTTCAGGATAGTACTTGACCTATCCAATGGTACAACTGCTCCCAGATTTTTGTATATTTTAGAGGAACTCGTTGAGGATGTGGTAACACTGAATTCCTATAGTGATTACCGGAAGATCTCAAAGAGCGAAGAAATAATTAAAAAGAGACTTACAGAACTTGGCAAAATAGTAAAGTCCCTCAAATTTGATGCTGGTTTTTATCTTTATCCCAACGGTGAAAAGATTATCCTCGTTGATAACAAAGGAGGAATTGTTGAAGGTATTGACCTGCTTGTACTGGTTTCCATTTTAAGTTTTCACTCCTACAAAGAGGGTGTCGTATCGGTCCCAGCCTATACGCCAACAACCGTCTTCAGTGAAGGTGAGAGAAGAGGTTTTAAAGTAAGAGCAGTAGCAACCAATCCACGTGCAATGGCTGAGGAAGCAAAGAGAACCGATGTAAGACTGGTAGCATCTGGCAGTGGGGCATTCATTTTTCCTGAATTTCAGATTGCAGAAGATGGCATGTTTGCCATAGGTAAAATACTTGAAATGCTTGCTGGAATTGACACAGACATTGCTACCTTTAGGAAGAATATACAAAGGCCGTATTTTGTCCACGAAGAAGTTGCCTGTCCATGGGACAAAAAGGGTACTGTTATGAGAAAAATGAGTGAACTCGCACACGGAAAAGAAGCTTCTTTCCTTGATGGAATAAAGCTTATGCTCGGAAATGTGTGGGTTATGGTTCATCCTGATGAGTATGAGCCATCTTTTCATGTTTTTGCAGAAGGTGAGGACAGAGAAGAAACCGAACACACTCTAAAGGAATATGTTAAAAAAATAAAGGCATGGATAAAATAAAACTTCTTTTTCTCTTTCATATGCATCAACCTGTTTACAGGCTTAAAAAGGACGGAAAAAACCTTTATTACATGCCCTGGGTGTATCTTCACGGAATAAGGGAATACTATGATGTGGCAAAAGTAATAGATGAAATTGAAGGTATAAAGATAGTTATAAATTTTGTTCCGAGCCTTATAGAACAACTTCAGGATTATATAAATGATGATTACGAAGACATCTTCCTTGAACATTTTAAAAAGAACGCAGAATCTCTAACTCAAAAAGAGGCAACATTTATACTCGAAAACTTTTTCTCAATAAACTACAATTCTAAACTCAGACATTCAAAGCGGTATCTTTATCTACTTGACAAAAGAGGAAGCCCATATGATATAGAAAAAAAAGTTAAGAGATTTACAACCCAGGAATTAAGAGACCTTCAGATGCTTTTTTATCTTTACAACACTTCTGTTACAGCAGAAGATGAATTTCCTCTTTTAAAGGAACTCAAAAGGAAAGACCACATGTACACGGAAGATGAGAAGGCAGAACTTTTGAAAGTGCATGCGGACATACTTAAAAGAATTCTACCTCTTTACAGTAAACTTGAGAAAGATGGAAAAATTGAAATAACCTTTACACCATACGCTCACCCAATTTCTCCTCTGCTTATAAATTCAAAATGTGCTGAGGTTTCAAACCCCTATACTCTTTTGCCCAACGCAACATGGCGTTTCCCTAAAAATGCGGAAAGACAGATTGCGCAGGGTAAAGCGTATGTAAGCGATATATTTGGAGTAGAACCTCAGGGTATGTGGCCAGCAGAAGGCTCTGTATCAGAAGAATTTATAAAAATGGTATCCCGACTTGGGATTATGTGGACAGCAACAGATGAAGGCATTCTTGAAAAATCCCTTGGATATGCTTTGAGAGGAGGAGGTTTTCCTTCTGAGATATATGAGGTATATGAATACAGTGGTGTAAAAATGCTCTTCAGAGACAGAGAACTTTCCGACAGCCTTGGTTTTGATCTTTATAGACTACCTGTGGATAAAGCTGTTGGATATTTTGTTGATAAAGTCCAGAAGATAGCAGAAAATGGAGGCAAGATTGTAAGTGTTATACTGGATGGTGAAAATCCATGGGAAAATTATGAAGACGGAGGAGTCCTGTTCTTAAGGTCTCTGTTTTCAGGACTTCAAAAAAGCGGATTTGTAGAGTTTGTTCTGGGGAAAGACCTTATTGATTATGATGCGAAACTCTTAAACAAATTGCATCCAGGTTCCTGGATAAGGTCCGATTTTACCACATGGATTGGGCATGTGGAGAAGAACAGGGCATGGGAATATCTTGTCAGGGTAAAAAGGGAGGTTGAACAGGAAGTGTTAGAGAATCCTGTGGCAGAGAAGGAACTCATGTATGCTGAGGGGTCAGACTGGTTCTGGTGGTATGGAGATGACAATCCCACATATTACAAAAACATGTTTGATTTCTTATACAGAAGTCACCTGAGAGAAGTATATAAT
>JALVYB010000044.1 GCA_027038175.1 Caldifarciminota bacterium
AGGTCCTACAACATCAGACACCTCAGGTACTATGTAATTTATAGTGTCCTCAAACGTTGTGACATTACCCACATGGTCAATGGATTTAACAACAATCCTGTTTAGCCCGACAACAAGTGGTAATTCCTCCTTGAACATCAATTCATCGGGTACTTTGTTTATGTCTTTGTGATAGACAATATCACCTGCTTCATTGTATACATCAAATACTACAGACTTTAGATTTGTGGTAACAGGTGTATCGTGTGTGCTAACGGTTAGCAATATCCTATTCTGATATACTTCATCACCCGACTTAGGCATAGGCGAATAACTTACACTGATATATGGCGCAGCGTTGTCAAATGTTACCTCACCAGTCTTTGTATCACTGTTAGGAACTATATCTGATGCACTTATAGTAAAGTTAAATGTTCCAGTCAAAGTATTAGTAACTTCAATCTGGGCAGTGTAAACATTGTCTCCTGCCAC
This sequence comes from Caldifarciminota bacterium, assembly GCA_027038175.1. GTDB lineage: Bacteria > Hydrothermota > Hydrothermia > UBA1063 > CAJXJZ01 > CAJXJZ01. Next base: position 472 of record JALVYB010000044.1, read on the forward strand.
AGCATCGCCATTTGTACCATCATCTACCATCAGTACTGCAGAATCTCCATTTATATTGGTAGCGTTCAAAATAACAGTAGCAGGGTCAACTGCAGTCACTTTATCCTTAACAAGTGCTGTGATTATTAAACTCTGACCGGCTCTGGCCTCTGTTTGTCCTTCTGGATATATAACTGTTACTTTATCTATAGTTGGAGGAGTTACATCCACGACAAATTCTAATGCTTCATAATCGCCCCATATACCAGTTGAATCCTTGGCGTGTACGTAAATTGTGTGATGCCCCTCTGAAAGTGCACTTACGTCAAGATACGCTCTTATGTATGTTGTATCGCTTCCGGGATTATCCAGAGCCATCGGAATACCTGACCCATCGTTGCCAGTATTGTCTATAAAGTATTCAGCACCATTAATGCCCTTATTATCTGTTGCAAGTGCTATAATGGTATCAGGTGCATTCAAAATATTGTCATTTTTAGGGTCAATAACAAAATCAACACCACTTACTACTGGCCCACTGTTATCAAGATAGAGGAGCACACTGTCTCTTACAGAATTACCTGCCTCATCCACAGCAGTTACGACCACATAATATCCACCATCTGCTACAGTGTTTGTCTCAGTTATTCTATAACTTACATCGTATGTGCCATCTCCGTTGTCCTGTACAGTCTCAGCACCCGTAAGATATCCACTGTCCATATTTCCAAAGTTTGCGCTCACTGTATAACCTGCAGCATCGGTTATGACCTCAAGATGAACCTCCTCACCATTACGGTATATGTTGTCATTATCAAGAACATTGATTGTTAAAGCACCAGGAGCAGTATTGTCAACCGCCACATAGGATGTCACTACCCTCTCATTGGGTACGAGGTCTATAGCATGAATATCAAAGCCAATATTTCCGTTGTTACCACCTGTGTTTATCGTAACCTCTGCTGTGTACACGTTATCACCTGCAACATCGTCTCCACCTGTTCCATCATCATACATGGCAACATTTGCATTTCCATTCAGCCCTGTAGCATCAAGCCATAACGAATCAAGGCCTGATGTATTGTCAACCACATGTGCCTTTATTTTTACAATATCTCCATCTTTTACAATACTCTTTCCATCTGGATAAACGACCTCAACATTTTCAATAAGCGGAGGTTCACGGTCAACTACAAATTCAAGAGATTTAAACGAACCCCACAACCCTGTTGAATCCTTACCATGCACAAACAACTTATGTCTTCCGTCTTCAAGATACTTTACATTATCTATATCCAAAACTGCATATCCATTTACCGTGGTAGCACCTGGATTATCAAGGATGAGAGGTATCCCCTCCCCGTTGTTTGTAACTGCATCAACAAAGAACTCTGCTTCTACAACGCCCTTATCATCGCTTAAAGTAGCATGTATTGTATCCGAAGTGCCAATAATATTGTCCGCATCAGAAAGGTACAGTGTATCAACCTGAACGCCATGGTTGTCAAGGTATAGCATTATGGTGTGGGCAGAAGAGTTTAAAGCACCATCGTACAGCGTAACAGGAATAGAATACTGGCCATCAGACCTTATGTTATTATCTGATATTCTGTAAACTATGTCATAGGTACCATCGCCATTATCAGTCCATGTTTCACTACCAGGTATGAAATACGAATCAATGGCACTGAAATCTGCCTTTACAGTTAATCCACTCTCTCCAGCATTGATTACCCTTATGTGAATATAATCCCCGTTGGCGTATATATTATCAGGATCAAGATTTATGAACGAAAATGCTGAAGTTGGTGGCGTGTTATCAACAACAACTCTGGAATTCACACTGGTGTTATTTCCTTCCTTATCAAAAGCAGTTATTACAAACTGTTCATTCTGTGTGGTTGTAGCACTAACCACACCCGCCCATGTATAAACATTATCTCCTGCATTCTCATCGTAACCTGTCCCATCATCTACCATCGTATAAATTCCACCTGCAATATTTGAAAGGTCTATGGTAACAGAGTCTATTCCTGAGACATCATCTGTAATCTCTGCTGTTATTACAAGACTATCACCCTGCTTTACTGCTGTTTGCCCATCAGGATAATTAACTCTTATGTCGGTTATAACAGGTGGTATATTATCAACTACCACGCCACCTGCGCTTACGACCGTATTACCTGCTATGTCCTTGACATACGCATATACAGCCGCTGTTCCTGAATACGTGTCTGTGTTAACAGTTATAGAATCCGATGTATAAATTCCGTCTCCTGCAACGGCATCATTCCCTGTTCCATCATCCCTCATTACCACATGAGACGGACCCCCAATCTGTGTGGCATCAAGATATACCTCATTTATACCTGATATGGCGCCTGTATCTACAGCGTGTAACGTAAAGAAGACTTTTTCGCCGTTATGCACCACATTCTTTCCAGATGGATACGTTACATGGAGAGTGTCTGCTATTGGCGGTAAATTATCTACCTTAACGTATACAAAGGAGTTCCTCGAGTTGTAAGCAACATCAAGCGCGGTTATATCCACTCTAACACTGTCTGAGTATATAGAAGAGTTAATTTTGAACAAACTGGTCCCCCAGGTAGAGTCATTATACATGTAATCATCGTGATCACCATCATCAAAATAGGTTATTATAGAATCTGCACCAAGCGGTCTTCCATCAACCCATGCCCTGGAAATACCTTTAGGTGATTTAATATTTGCTATAATTGACCTTATTTCTCTATAAATCGAATCAAGTTGAGCGCTATTTGGTGCAATGTAAAATTTTCCACCTGATGTCAAAGCAACCGAATCCAGAAATGCAGTATCAATATTTGCAGTGTCTCCAAATCCAATTGTAAATACTGGAATGGGCAAATAATAACAATCCTCTCTTGTATATTCATTTGAGCCAGCACCATTAGGACCGGCATCCACACCATCTGTTAAAATTACAGCCACAGCAATTCTGTTAGAAAGTGAATCCACATATCTCACTGCCTCAACTGTTGCATCGTATAGAGGTGTCCACTGGTCAGCCTGCAGGGCATTTATTGAGTCTATCACCTCTTGCTTGTTGTATGTCAATGCAACCTTTAAGGTTTCCTCACTGGTTCTATTCCATGTTCCTCCATAAAATGTCCACAAATCGGCCCTATCTGAATCCGCAAGCTGAGTAAGGAATGTATCAGCCGCATTCTTGGCTGCCTGCAGTTTGCTTATACTATCACCGGTTGCTGTATCCGCCATAGACCCGGAATTATCCACCATTAACGAGACATCCACATAAGATGATACATCATCCATATAGGTTCTCACCCTTACTTCATCACCATTTTTCGCTGCTGTCTGTCCTGCAGGATAAACTACCTGGCTATTCCCTATAAACGGCAAGAAGTTATCTATTCCAATTGTGCCGACTCCAACATTCCAGATAGTATCTTTACGGGCAAACACGATTACCCTGTTGTATGCTGTTTTTCCCTTAACAGGAAGCCACTCAGACGCATATACACCATCATTGGATAGGCCATCGTCATGATTACCATCGTCGTACAAAACAATATCTCTAGGGTTTCCTGTATAGACAAGTGTATCCACAATTGACACAGCAATCGCCCAAACTGAATCCACATTATACGGGGATACTGTCGCCACTATTCTCACCGAGTCACCGTCTTTTGCCGCTGTCTGCCCGGGCGGATATACTCCACCCACATCACTTACCACTATACTCTGGGACTGTGCTGCCTGCAACATTCCTGCTGCAAGCAACACCAGGGGCCACATTTTTTTTAGCATAGACCCTCCTTGTTTACTTTGCTATACAGCAAAAAAAATGCCATAACTATTTTTTATAGGGTATAACACAGATAAATTTAAGTTCCTTCTCTGAAGATGTGTTTACAAACTGGTGTTTTTTATCAGGGTCCACATAGACAACAGTTCCTGCTTCAAGTGCATATTCCTTATCCTCAAATACGAGTTTTCCTTTACCCTCTAAAACAAAGACCTCATGCTCATACGGATGCCTGTGATACGGGGTATTGCCTCCGGGGAGCACTCTGAATAGTCTCATGGCAAAATTAGGAGCACCATCTTCGCTGGTTATGAGCCATCTAATAAATACATCTTTCGCGCCTTCCATCTCAACAGGCTTTTCTTCAATGTTTTTATAACTTATAACCTTCATCTCTAAACTCCTATTTTAAGTTCACAATCTTTACCTGTTCATTCATTGCTTTATTATACATGTTAATATAGTATATACCATCTTTCAGAGATGAAAAATCAATGATCAATTTTCCGTTCTTAAAGGATTTCTTTACAGGAACTCTTTGCCCTGCCATATTGAATACAATCACCTTTTCAGGATTGTATTTTGCAACTTCTATTGCATTATGCAATGCAAATAGGGTTCGTGTTTTTTCAAGTTCGTTATAAGCAATTTGCGTATTTACTCCAAGAGCCTCTGGTGCATAGAATTTTATGGTAAATATCCCCTTTGTATTTTTCCAATCTGGTACGTACGGTTGTTCATTATATGTATAGTACAAATAATAGCCATCCACACCATCCTGTATGCCTATAGTGGCGTCCATTGTATCCTCGTTATAGTGCATATCGTAATAGAGGAATGTGATATTATCAAATACACCATTTGCGGATTGGTTTGACTGTATCTGCACTTCAAAGGTGAGGGAACTGTCGGCAAGTCCGTTATAGTGTGGCACCTGATACCACTCTATAACAGTTAGTGTATCGCTTATTGTTTTATAGTAAACTGCCCCGCCTCCACTTGGATCGAGATCGTCCCAGAAAGGCATAATGGCAATACTTGCATTGGATGAAGGTATGGAATCGTTGGCAAAGTCATCTGCAGGTTCCTGGTCAAAACTTATTATACCATTGGGATCTATAATTATCTGGCTATAATCCGTACCATAGAACTTGATGCTACCTGCAAGGTTTCTCGTAACTTCACCTTCATCGCCTAAGCCAAGGTCCTCAGCATTCCCATCTCCATTGAGTTCTATCCATGATACGTTGGGGTCGCCCAATAAAGAATAAGAATCCCTGAATATCCAGCCATAAGCATCTTTTCCCTGATGCCCCTCTACTATAAAGTGCATATGGAATGTGTCATCTTTTATGTAAGTATTATTGGCGTCAGTTGATTTGTTGTGATAAACATAAACATCATACTCAGCCATATGATGCGTAGAAGGAGAGAAATTAAATGTATAAATGTAAGTCTGACCGGCTCCAACATTATCGCGCCCTATTTGGGTCTCCGGTACAATATTCACTCCAGCAGAATCTACTCTATAATAAACCCTGGTATTATTAAACGTAGAGGTACCATAGTTTTTAACTGTCACCGTAAAAGTCACAATGGAGTCTATTTCTCTATCAGACTGCCATCCGCTTAGATAGGGGGAAACGGCGTCTATTGCAAGATTATTTCCAAGTGTACTGCCTGTAGAGTCAGCCTGCATTACAGTCACATCATCCACCAAAATAGCCCTGTTATTAGGATTGGAATTTGAGTAAAAGCCTATTCTGTAATACCCTGAAGCAGGAGGCCTGAAAACAATCGTTTTCAGCTGATAGTAATCGTCATTTATACGGTCATCCCTAAACAATAAACTAACGGTATCAGAAGGAGTTCTACCATTCAAAAGGTAAACCCGTAGCCTCTCATAATATGAGGTACTCCACGACCTTACATAAAAAGTCAATGTATCTTCCATATTTCCCTGTAGATAAAATGAATCTGATATAGCCCAATCATCTCCCCTCACATTAGCGTAGTAAGAGGCATACCTGATGAACCAGTTTCCACTATGGGCAGCAGAGCTGTAATTAACAGCAGCAAAATAGTGGGAGTCACCATTGTTATCCACAAGAATCCACCCTGGAGGTACGGAATCCGAACAGTTTTCAAAGTCGGTCTGGTAGACAGTGGTTGCTCTTAACATAGATACCAAAAACATAAATACCACAAACTTCCTCATATCACACCTCCCCGTTACTTATTAAGATTATAGGGAATAATGGGTATTGTCAAGAGAGGAATACAGATCATTCTGATAAATGTGTCAAACCCATACAAATTTTGCTTTAACTTCCTTTATGATGTAAAATTAAAAGTAACAGCAAAGAGAAGAGAATAATATTCTCGGTGTCAAAAAAGACAACACTTAAAAGCAGGTGGGATAAAAAAGATGTTTAGAAAAAAGTATGGACCTATAAATTTTGAAGATTCATATACCATGCTTCTTCCCATATTCAGGAAGGCATTCAGAAAGGTAATCCTCAGAGCAGATACTTTTGCAGATAAACTTGTAGTGGCAAAATACGAAGACGTGTTCAACAGGAGCCTCAGGGTGTACAATGAATACGGCCGTCTTCTACTTTATGATGAATTCCTCATAAAGGACTTCGTTGTATATGACGCAGGGATTATGATTTCACAGGGCAAGAAAGTGTCATATATTCACAACGTCCCAAAGGTTTTTCAGGAAATGAAAAAATATGCGTTTTACGATGAATACGTACAGGGACTTGAGTTGTACACCAAACTTGAATCAATGAATAGAGAGTTACAAAAACACAAGGTTACAGTTCACACATTTTCAGAAATACCAACAGCCCTTAATTATTATACAAATGGTAAAATACTTGTAGGAACAGCAGAAGGGAACATTTACACAATTGATGCCTCAAAATTTGTAGAGGACCTGAGGATAAAGGGAAAAGATAAAATTAAACAGGGAACCTATGCAGATAACTTCTTTAAGGGACTTAAAACTCCTATAACAAGGTTATATCCTTTTGAATATGGTATAGTTATTACCCTTGGTAGCATCAACCCTAATAGAGAGGAGAGAGACAGGTCTCCCTACATTCTTGACCAGAGCAGCCTGGTAATAATTCCAAAAGCACTAAACACACACTATAGATTTCCTGCAGGCTTAATTTTTAAATCTGTTGCCAATATGCTTATGGAGCAGGATAAGAGAGCAAGGGAACTTGAGGAGAAACGAATTAAAGGAGAGGCTATCACTCCTGAAGAAGAGGCTGAAATTGAAAAAATTAAAACTCAAAACAGGGCAAAGAATTTCATAAAACGCGTAGTAGCCACAGGGTGGTATGTATTTGCTATCTCCTTTACAGGAGAAATTGTGGGATTTAGAGTTATCCGTGAAAGAGAAATTGAACAGTTTTCAAGCCCTGAGTGGGCAAATGTTGAAGAATTTATAGACGCTTATGCTACATCTGATGGAGTAATTTATTTTATAGCACGGGATAAAAATGGCTACAATATCCTTTACTCTTTTGAGCCTGAAAAGGCAACATTCAATGCAGTTATCAGGGTAAGACGATATAGATTCTATTCGATAACAGCCGACTCAACATATGTGTATGTGGGTTACGGCGATATACCATACGGTATATTCGCAGTAGAAAGGGACAAACTCAAAAAATACGAGGAAGGTAACGACTTTTTGAATGATATAGAAGGTGAGACAATTAATTTTACAGGAGTACCCGGTAAAACAGGTGAGATATACGTTGGAGACAGGGTGGTCTATCTTATACTTGGCGATTACAATGGGAAATTGTTTATACTGGGCTCTGACCTTGAGAAGAAAATAAGGAAAAGTACGAGTATTGATATGCCAGACCCTGAAGACATTGAAAGGGATTTATTTGAAGAAGGTGATTGGTTTTAAGAGGAGGAAAATATGCTTAAATTTATCACAGAAAAGATAGTGGGTTCAAGAAACGAACGAGCATTAAAGAAAATATGGCCCTATGTTGAGAAAATAAACAAAATTTATGAGTCCTATCATTCATTAAAAGATGAAGACCTTATAAAGAAAACCGAAGAATTTGAAAAGCGATTGAGAGACGGCGAAGAACCTATGAGTGTTATGCCAGAGGCATTTGCGCTTGTGAAAGAAGCATGCAGAAGGCTTGTGGGTAAAAAGTGGAGCGTCACAGGAGAGATGTGGGAATGGAATATGATTCCATTTGACGTACAACTCGTTGGCGCAATTGTATTATTTCAGGGGAAAATTGCTGAAATGAAGACAGGTGAAGGGAAAACACTTGTTGCAACAATGCCGCTCTATCTTCATGGCATCATAGGAAGAATTAAAGGCACGGGAGTTCATCTTGTTACCGTAAACGATTACCTTGCCAGAAGGGATAAAGAATGGATGGGACCTGTTTATGAGAGCCTGGGACTTTCTGTGGGTGTTATTCAATCTGGAATGACTCCACAGGAGAGAAAACCTCAGTACGAAAAGGATATAACATACGGGACCAACAATGAATTCGGGTTTGACTATTTAAGGGATAACATGGTATTTAACCCTGACGACAGGGTTCAGAGAGGACACTACTTTGCCATCATTGATGAGGTAGATTCTGTTCTCATTGATGAAGCAAGAACCCCTCTTATAATATCCGGACCTGTGGAACATTCTTCATCAGAGCACTACAGAAGAATGAAACCCATAGCCGACATGCTCGTTAGAAAACAATTACAACTCGTTAACAAATTCCTGTTTGAAGCAGAAAAACTTCTCAAAGAGGGCAAAACCGAGGAAGCAGCGACAAAGTTACTCATAGCAAGAAGAGGAGCTCCAAAAGCAAAGAAACTCTTTAAATTACTTCAGCAACCTGGGATGATGAAACTCGTGGATAAAACAGAACTTGAATGGATGAAGGATAAAAAAATTAAGGAACTTGACGAACAACTTTACTTTGTTGTTGACGAAAAAGCGCATTCTGTTGATATTACTGAGAAAGGCCGCCTTGAGGTACAAAAAAGAATAAAAGACCTGTTTGTACTTCCCGACCTTTCAGTTGAACTTGGAAGAATTGATCAGATGAAAGACCTCTCTCCGAGAGAGAGATTTGTAGAAAAAGAGAGGATATTAAGGGAATACTCGGAAAAAAGCGATAGGATTCATGCGCTCACTCAACTTTTAAAGGCTTATATACTCTTTGAGAAAGATGTAGACTACGTTGTAATGGATGGTAAAGTGATTATTGTTGACGAATTCACTGGCAGACTCATGCCTGGAAGGAGATGGTCTGATGGACTACATGAGGCTGTGGAGGCAAAAGAGGGGGTAAAGATACAGAGGGAAACCCAGACACTTGCTACCATCACCATACAGAACTACTTCAGAATGTACGATGTGCTTGCAGGTATGACAGGAACAGCAGCCACAGAGGCTGGCGAATTCTGGGAAATTTATAAATTAGACGTTATTCAGATTCCTACCAACAAGCCAATAAGAAGAATTGATTACCCGGATATTATATTCAAGACAAAGAAAGAAAAATACGATGCAGTTATCAAAGAAGTAGAAAAACTGCATAAAAAAGGTATTCCTGTGCTCGTAGGTACAACTTCCGTTGAAGTTTCAGAGATACTCTCAAGGATGTTGCATCGTAGAGGAATTCCACATCAGGTATTAAACGCAAAACACCATGAAAAAGAGGCACACATAGTTGCGCGAGCAGGGCAACCGGGTGCTGTCACCATTGCAACCAATATGGCAGGAAGAGGAACAGATATTAAACTCGGGAAAGGCGTTGTAAAAAATCCTGAAAACCCTGAGTTCGAAGTAAAAGAATGTGCTATTAATACCAGGAACCCCAGAGAAGGCTTTACCTGTCCAAGAGACCCTAAAAAGTGTATAAAAGAGGGAGTTCCATGCGGATTGCACATTATTGGAACAGAAAAGCATGAGTCAAGGCGTATAGATAATCAGTTAAGAGGAAGAGCCGGTAGACAGGGAGACCCCGGAGCATCCAGGTTTTTCCTATCCCTCGAGGACGATCTTCTACGACTTTTTGGATCTGATAAAGTTGTCGAAATGATGGAAAGATTTGGGAAGAAAGACGAAGGTCCTATTGAATCAAAACTGGTCACCAGCGCACTTGAAAGAGCCCAGAAAAGGGTTGAAATGCAGAACTTTGCCATCAGAAAGAGGCTTCTGGAATACGATGACGTAATGAACAAGCAGAGAGAGGTGATATATGGTCTCAGAAACGACATTCTGGATGGTAAAAATCTCAAAGACCTCATACTTGAATCTTATGCGAAGGAGTTGCTTGAGGAAAAAATAGACCAGTATCTTCCAGAAAGACACGAAGAAGAATGGGACATAAAGTCATTCAGAGAGGAAATTGCCTACATATTTTTAATAGACACACAGGATGTGAAGGAAGGGATGTCTAAAAAGGAAATCTTTGACACACTGTGGGAGAAAATAAAATTTGCTTACGAGGAAAGAGAGGAAGCCTATGGCGATGAGAGAATGAGGGAGATAGAGCGTATAATTCTCCTCACTACACTTGACCAGGCGTGGAGAGAACACCTTTACATGCTTGACCAGATAAAGGAGCAAACCTATCTCAGGGCTTATGCCCAGAAAGACCCTCTTGTAGAATACAAAAAGGAGAGCTTTGAATTATATAACCAGTTACTCGACAGAATCAGAAATGAAACGGTTATGAAGATATTCAGAGTACAGATACCACGTCTCCCAAAGAGGGTAAGGGAAAGGATGGTGGCATACAAGCCCTCTGTCCAAAAAGAAACATCCCAGAAAAACCGCAGAAATAGAGGCTGATTTTGACTGACCGTGTGAAAAAGATTATCATTTAAGCACATGAGCAAAGAAATAGTCCAGTATATAGAAGAGAAATACGCTGTACCCGAAGAATTAGCAAGAATACTTGTTAATAAGGGTATAACCAATAGGTCTCTTGTTGACGCATTTTTCAACCCCACCTTATCAGAACTTTTACCTGCAGAATCCCTTCCAAATGGAGAAAAAGCAGTTGAACGTATTCTATCTGCCGTAGGAAAGAAAAAAAAGATGGTGGTATGGGGACATGAGGACGCAGACGGTGTCACATCTGTGTCCATTATGCTAAGAAGCCTTAGACTTCTTGGAGCAGACCCTGACTATTATATACCTTCAAAAAGGACAGAAGGGCATGGGCTGTACAAAGAGGCCATTGATAGATTTCTGAAAAAGAAAGTTGAGTTTATTTTAACAGTAGATTGTTGTTCACATGATAAAGAAGTAATAGATTACGCAAAAGAAAAAGGGATTGAAATTGTAGTTACAGATCATCATGAAATTTCCCAGGATATAGAGGGCATTCTTCTTGTAAATCCAAAATTGGGAGGAGATTCATTTAGATACCTTGCAGGCTGCGGTGTTGCTTTTAAAATAGCGTGGGGAATGCTGAGTCTAAAAATGGGAATAACTCTTAAAACAATCCAGGAAAAATATCCAGAACTCATTGTTTTTGCCGCAATAGGCACAATTGCCGATAAGGTACCACCAATCTCCGAAAATGCCATCTTTATACATGAAGGAGAAGAGTTATTAAAATCCCTGCATCTGCCTTTTGTGGAAGTAATACGCAAAAAATACGATAAAGAACCCACCTGGGATATACTTGTTTCTCTTGTATCAAGCGGACAATCCGCAAACGGTAAAGTCCCAACAGTTGACCTCCTTC
>JALVYB010000045.1 GCA_027038175.1 Caldifarciminota bacterium
CTCAACAAGAAGAGCGGTATTTTAGGTATTACCGGAAAATACGCCGACAGAAGGGACGTAGAGCTTGCTGCAGAAAAAGGAGACAAACTCGCAAAACTTGCAATTGAGATGGAGGCCTACAGAATAAAAAAATACATTGGAGCATATTACGCAGTTCTGGGGGAGGTTGATGCAATAGTATTTACCGCAGGCGTTGGAGAAAGAAGTCCAATTATCCGTGAAAAAGCACTATCTGGACTTGAGAGACTGGGAATATACCTTGATAGAGAAAGAAATAAAAAGGCGATGAGTAGAAATAAGGAATTCATTATTTCAACCGACGATTCCCCTGTTAAAGTGTTCGTAATCCCCACAGACGAAGAGATGGTCTTCACAGAGGATGTGGTAGCTATTGTAGAGGGAAGATACGACATACCAGAGAGATACACTTATAGTTTTGAGTCACCTGATTACGTAAATAAACTAAGAGAAATGGCATACAAAAAAGAGAAAGCAAAGGGGAAGAGGCATTGAGCCTCTTCTCCCTGTTTGCAACAATTCTTATCTCTCTAAATCCGTTTTCAAAAGGGGAGACACTAAATTTTGACGTGTACTATGGTTTTTTTAAACTCGGAACCATGCGCATGCGGGTTATAAGAAAGGACACGCTTAGAAACCACAATGTGTTTGTGGTTATGATGGATGCCCGTTCAGAAGGAGCCGCCGCTCTTTTTACTGTGGCAGACACAATATACTCTTACATTGATGCAGATAGTTTCTATACCTTAAGGTACATAAAAAAACTAAAAGAAGGCAAGTTCCACGACTCTCTTATGATTGATTATTACCAGGACAGCGGATTTGCAATTTATTCAAAAGGGAGAAAAAGAGAAAATCTTCTACACGGCGCAGTAGACCCTCTTGGACTTTACTATTATATTAGAACAGTGAACCTCAAATCAAAAGATACTCTCTATGTTCCCTATCACGTTGATAGAAGAAACAAAAAAGCAAAGATTGTAATAGAGGGAATACGCTCCTGCAAAGACAGGGGAAGAAAAACAAAGTGCTTTGTTTTAAAACCAGACCTGAGTGGAGGAATAATAAAAGGGGGAGGGAAAGCAGAGATTTACCTAACCGCCGATTCACTCAGGCTCCCTGTTTACATGAAAAGCCATCTTTATTTTGGTTCATTAAAGGTAAAACTTCGTTCATATTCCAAAGCCACGTTTATAGAAAAATCAAAAGGATTTATCTCCAATTCGCCAGAAAATACCCGGGATGAAAAAAAGTGTAAAAATTCTTCGGATAAATAGAAAGAAATACAAATTTTTAGACTACGTCTTCCTCGCTATTATTACGATAATTGCCCTTATTATATCCTATATCTTAACATTTCAACTCATCCCCCTGTGGACAATGAAGATACGGTCAAGAGCCTGTAATATTTCCACCTTCACATCCTCACAGCCTGTAAGAGTTGAGGTGATCACAGATTTTGATAGACTGTGTCTCAGCAAGCCCGCCTTTGATAAAATCATCACATTGACTTTAAAAGAAAAACCGGACATACTCATTTTCTTCGGCAGGACTGGAGGGAATGGGAAATCTCAGAAAAAAATAGCGTCGTTTTTCTACCTTCTTGAGAGATTCCAGATGCGTCCTGAAAGAATATTCGTTGTACCTGATAGGAGGCTATACGAGTATCTACTCGGAAGTTCAAGCATGCTCATCTATTATGTAGACTTTTTTAAGACGTTTGATGCGGAAGTAGAATTTGAAGGCATCGAGGGAATAAGGGATTCTCTGAGATTTATTATGGCATCAAGCATGGATAGGATAGGTTACTTAAAGGACACACTCAAAGGCACTGTTATATTCCTTGCTGATAAACCAAAAGGCCTTATAATACCAGAACTCTATATAATAAAGAAAAAACCAGACAACCTGAAAACCTTTTCAAGTCGCATTTATTTTGTAGCACAGAGAGGTATTACGTTTCTTAATCTTTATTAGACTCCTCAATGAGTCCGCCTGCTCTGAGGAACTCTCTCAACTCTTCTGTTTTTGCCTCTTTATACCTTGAACTCTCAATAATCTCAACTATTATACCGTCTTTCAAAAGTGCTATTTTATCCGACGTATAGAGTGCTGAACGGATATCATGGGTTACAAGGATACCGGTTACTCCCTCCATTTTATTGAGCTTTTTAATGAGTTTATTGATTTTCCATGAAGTAAGAACATCAAGCCCTGTTGTGGGTTCATCATACAGAAGATAGCGAGGTTTTGAAACTATTGCCCTTGCAAAACCAACACGTTTTTTCATTCCTCCGGACAGTTCTGCAGGATAGAGCTCTTCTGTGCCATCAAGGTCTACAAGGTAAAGGGCTTCTTTAACCTTTTCCCTTATTTCATCTTCAGAAACTCCCCTCTCTCTCAAAGGTAATGCAATATTCTCGTAAACCGTCAATGAATCAAAAAGAGCAGCGCCCTGAAAAACATAACTGAATTTACGCCTTATTTTATAGAGTTCGGTTTTTGAAAGCTTTGTGATATCAACCCCATCAACAAGAATTGACCCTTCATCAGGCTTTAAAAGTCCTATTATGTGCTTAAGTAAAACAGATTTACCTTCTCCACTTTTCCCAAGTATGGCTATATCCTCACCATCAAGAATGGTGAGGTTCACCCCTTTTAAAACCTCTTTATCCTCAAAACTTTTCTTTAAATTGATTACCTCTATCATCCGTAAATCACTATTCCAAGGAAGTAGTCTGCCATGAGGACAAACAAAGATGAGTACATAACAGCCTGGGTGGTGGCAATACCAACCCCTTTTGCTCCCTCTTTTGCATAGTAGCCAAAGGAACTTGAGATAAATGCTATTAG
>JALVYB010000046.1 GCA_027038175.1 Caldifarciminota bacterium
GCCGTGCAAAAATAGTAGTATTGCCTTATATTGCTCACAGAGGGCATAGTGGAGTACTAACAATTGCATTCTCATTTGGAAAACCCGTTGTCGTAACAAATGTAGGAAGTTTACCAGAGTTAGTTAAAAATGGGAGAGAAGGTTTAGTGGTACCACCAAGAGATCCAAAAGCTTTAGCAGATGGAATAATAAAGATTTTAGAAGATGATAGGTTAAGAAAAAAGATGTCAAGAAATACTTTAAAGAAAGCAGAAGAATTATCTTGGAATAACATAGCTAAAATGCATATTAGAGTTTATGAAGAAGTGTTTGCAGAAAGGAGAGAATAAGCGATTTATCTTAACGGTTACGTTTATATGCATTAAGGTGAGAAAATGAAGATAGGCCATTTTGTTATAAATTTTCCAAGCAAAAGAGAAAAGATAGAAGTTTATGGTAGCGAAAGAATAACCTACACTTTGTGCAAAGAGTTATCAAAAATGAGACACATTATAAAAGTATTTATCCCTTTTAATAAAGAATTTGTCGAAAAACAAGATAACATGACATTTTACTTTTACAAATCTCAATTTAAGATACAGTCCTACAACTTCTCTTTCAGCTTACTTTTCGATTCCGTAAAACATAAGCTCGATGTCATTCACATTCATAAC
The DNA here is from genome assembly GCA_027038175.1 of Caldifarciminota bacterium. Taxonomy (GTDB): domain Bacteria; phylum Hydrothermota; class Hydrothermia; order UBA1063; family CAJXJZ01; genus CAJXJZ01. The sequence continues at coordinate 654 of JALVYB010000046.1, forward strand.
GACTCTCCTATGGCAATGCTGGCTGGCTTAAGATATGCTAAGAAAAAGAAAAAGCCGCTCGTAGTAACGTGGCACGGCGACTGGCTTGGTGCCACGAGAATTCGCAAGCTGTCCGCATTCGTCCTGAACAAAACTTTAGTTAAAAGCTGTTTATCTCGGGCGGATGCGATAATCGTGCCGTCGATTGGATACGTCGATGAATCGAACGTTCTTGGAAAATATGAGGACAAGATATTTGAAATTCCGCACGGTGTCGATTTGGATGAGTTAAGAGTTCCATATTCAAAAGAGGAAAGTAAAAATATCCTTAAGCTCGACGATAAAACCATCGTCCTTTACCTAAGTTCTGTAAGCGAGGGTAAAGGGGCAGGGTTGCTGCTGAGAGCGGCATCCAAAATACTGACGCACAACAAGGATGTTCAGTTCGTATTCGTTGGAGGGGGAAGAGTAAATGAATTCAGGGAATTGGCAAGAAGGCTTGGTATCGACGAACATGTGAGATTCACGGGTTATGTTAATGAAAAGGAAAAGTTGCTTTACTACAACTCTGCTGACGTCTTCGTGTTTCCGTCCATGTCCAAACACGAAGTGTTTCCCGTCGTTACAATAGAGTCCGCTGCTTTTGGTCTTCCGATTATCGTCAGCGATCTGAGAATATTTGAAAACAGGATAAGAGACGGATACAACGGTATATACTTTAAGACAGGAGATGAAAACGATCTTGCGAGGAAAATAACGTATCTGCTCGAAAACGAAGAGTTGAGAAGAAGAATGGGTAAAAATGCGAGAGAAGAAGTAGAAAAGTATTACAATTCAAAAACAATGGCTGAACTGACGTGCAGACTTTACGAATCGCTGGTGGGAGCATGAGAATCCCTGATTTTCTCAGGATGAACGATTGGAATATAAGACGGTTTATCATAGTCACTCTTTCGATTTTGGTAGCTTACGATGGCATATTTCTCACAAATAAATTCTTGTTTAAGGTTCCGATACTGCCTCAGTTGCTCGGCTTTATCATTCTTACATTTATACCGGGCTTCATAATCCTAAGAATCCTAAGAGTTCATAACATTGATAGAGTTATAAACATTCTTCTGGCAATAGGTTTAAGCTTATCTTTTATAATGATTTTTGGATTAGCAGTGGATATATTTTTCCAATACATAGGCATAGCAAAGCCGATTTCTACGCTACCGCTACTAGTATCTTTCAGCTTTGCTATCGTAATCTTATCACTTTTGTCCTATATCAGAGATAGAGATTTTAGAGAGTCACAACCGTTTCTGAATGTTCGACCTCTACTACTTTTTCCCTTTCTTATGCTTTTCCTTAGCATATTTGGGGCATATCTCATGACAATGTATGGCAAGAATGAAGTCAACATTCTTTTACTACTTCTAATTTCGGTAGTTCCCTTAATAGTTATACATGATAAAATCCCCAAAGAACTGTACTCCATCCTAATCTTTGCAGTTTCTCTTTCCCTTTTGTATCATACGAGTCTGATTTCTATCTATGTATGGGGTTCCGATCAATTCTTCTTAACATATTATGCGAACCAAGTGATAGAAAAAGGCGTGTGGAAACTTAGTGAGGGTGTTTTACCGTTAATATGTATCCTAGCGCCCGTATATTCTCTACTTTGCGACTTAAGCGTTATATGGGTATTTAAAATAATATTCCCATTTATATACTCACTTATGCCACTCGTATTGTATTATATATACAAAAAATTCAATTTTTGTGATCGGCCGACAATTAATGAGAAATTTGCTGTGTTGTCTGTTTTCATACCTGTTTTCTTTTACGTATTTTACCGAGGTATTCCGATGAAGCAGTGTATTGCCAAACTTTTTATGGCTTTCGTATTGATGCTAATGTTTTATAATTTGCCTAAGAGGTTTTTCTTAGCTCTGATTATTTCGCTCTCTCTAATATTTTCCCACTATGGCATCAGCTACTTTTTTGCAATATCTCTTGTAATTGCTTTGATAATTTCTTATATATTAAAATACAATAATACGTTATCCTTAAATTTTAATACGTTATCCTTAAATTTTGTTATTTTATATATTTCGCTTGCTATTACTTGGTATATGTATGTCAGCTCTGGTTGTATTTTTAATTCTATAGTCCATATTGGTGTTCACATTTTGCGTAGCTTATCAT
>JALVYB010000047.1 GCA_027038175.1 Caldifarciminota bacterium
CAATACTACCTCTGTATTGTGCAGCCCGTGTTTATATGTAAATCTCTCCACAACTCCGCCGTCATCTGGGTCAAGGTCAGGGAATGTGTATGTTTCCGCAACCGTATCCGTATGGTCAAATTCTACCCAGAATTTCACCGATTCTTCTGTTGGCATAGCAGAGCCGTGTCTGGGGTTGGGAGGATTGGAAATATAACCACCATTGTATGGCATATGGTTGTCATCGGTGCCGTTCATAAACAGAACGGATATAGGATTGTGGGGTCCGGAGCATTCCGAGACAGCAGGCATTGCAGCTGCAACGGCGGCAACTGCTGCAATCTTATTTGAGAGTTCAACTGCCAGCCTCAGTGCCATAAAACCACCGTTTGAAGTGCCAGAAACATAAATTCTTCTCTGGTCTATGTTGTACTCAGCAGACAGAGTGTCAATAAGTGTCTCTATAAAGTGAACATCATCGGCATCAGAATTGACCTCACAATCTGCACGGCAATCGTTCCATGTAGGTTTACCATAGGCTCCATTTAGTCCCTCCGGGTATACCACTATAAATTTTTCACTATCAGCCAGGCTCATCCATAGTTTATAAGGAGTTTTATACCCGCTTTCCCCTGTCATATCCTCAATATATACTCCTCCCCCGTGAAGTTCAAACACAAGCGGTAGTGGGGAATTGCCAGGGTCTTTTGGTACATATATCGCATATCTCCGTGTTACCCCATCAACGTGAATATATCTCGTGATGGCATGATACTGAGTCTCTCGATTAAGATCAAGCCTTTTACATCCATAAAAGGCCAACGTAATAAGAAATAGAATAAAATAGTACAGTTTCAAGAAAAACCTCCTTTTATTTTCCCACATTATACAGTGTGAAGCAAAAGTAATAAAGTGATATGTCGGATTTATACGCAGGATGAGTAATTATCGCACAGGTTCTTGTGGAGACGTAAGAGAATATATTACATGGAATGCCTGGAAATCGTGAAACGAATGATATAAAATAAGTAGCCTGTTAAAGTTACATGCAGTGCTATGACATTAGTTATTCTTACTCTTATTAGTGGCACGTGAATGAATTTTTAAGTCTCCACCAAACTAACTAAAACAAAAATTATTCTCATTTCAATTTGCACAAACCCAACAGACACCCAAAAACCCGGGGGATTTGTGACACGATGAAAATCAATAACTTGGACTCTATACTTGACAATTCACATCTCAGGGGTTAAAATTTCCATCGTAGTCTTCATTATGACCTTTTGGTCAATAATGTTGATTTAGAATAACATAAATGGGTTGCAGCCTTACTATAAGGAATGGAAACATCTTAAAATCTTCTTCATCCAGCATACGCTGAAGATGGTTGCAGCCTTACTATAAGGAATGGAAACATTTAGTCTTGCTTGACGCTAAATTAGAAAAGTGGTCGTTGCAGCCTTACTATAAGGAATGGAAACGAATCATCATAATTGACTACCAGATGGGAAAGTTCATGTTGCAGCCTTACTATAAGGAATGGAAACTCTTCTACTTCTCTTGTTATCGTTACATGAGCCTCGTTGCAGCCTTACTATGAGGAATGGAAACAATATATCCTCTGCATCTATACCAGCATCTCTGACCGTTGCAGCCTTACTATGAGGAATAACGCATGTGTATTCCCTTGTACCTTCTAACTAAACCTTTTAGTTTAGATTTTATTTGATTTTTTCTGTCCAATGTCTTATAATTTGCATGTAAAGGTAAGATATGCGTATAAAAGTTAGATTTCAAAGTGAGAGTGAGGTTTTTCTTCCTGTTCATTACAATTATATTGTTCAATCCTTTATTTATGCTCATTTAAATCCTGTTTTAAAGAACATTGTTCATGAAATAGGTATCCCCTACAGGAAACGCACTTATAAACTTTTCACCTTTTCCATCATTTTCCCTAAATCTTACAGAAGGGTAAACAAAACTTTGATTATGACTCCACCCCTTGACCTGTATATCTCCGCCTATGATGACAATATCCTTGAGAGTTTTGCTCTTTCTCTTATGAGAAAAAAAGAAGTGAGACTTGGCAGAAATATACTGAGCCTTGAGGCTATAATGGTGATTTTACCTCCAGAGCATGAATCAGAGGTTACAATTAAAACCATCTCGCCCATTACCACCTATTCAACCTTTGAACGGCAGGATAAGAAATATGTCCATTACTATTCTCCATTAGAGGGTGAGTTTAAGAAAAAGTTGCACGATAACCTGAGAAGAAAATACGAGGCTATTTACGGGACAAAACCAGAGGAAAAGGACGATTATTTTGATATAATACCTGTTGAAGTTGCGGAAAATCCTTCTATTATTTACTACAAAAATTACCTCATTAAGGGATGGAAAGGAGTGTTTAAACTGAAAGCATCACCAGCCTATTTCAGACTTTCCTACCTCACAGGTCTTGGCTCGCGTAACAGTCAGGGATTTGGAATGTGGAAACCCATTGAACCTCGCACAGAACAATGGAGGGAATTGGAAGTCTGACCCCTTCCATATTCGCAGCCTATTTTGTATGTAAAAGAGAAGCCTGGTTACTTTATAACGGAATTAACACGGGCCCAGATAAGGGAACTTGAGCATGAAATAAAGAACGTTATAGATGCAGTAGAAGATTCTGTGCTTATTTACGTGATGAAAGACAATACAAAGTTTGCAAGAACAATTTTAGGAGTGGACAAAAATCCACTTTCGGATTATCTCTGATACCTGTATTTAATCTGTTATACGGGGCTAAAGGAGGTTCTAACGCTGTTAATGAG
>JALVYB010000048.1 GCA_027038175.1 Caldifarciminota bacterium
CCGTCCTTTTTGCAGATATTGCAGGCTTCACATCTCTAAGTGAACAACTTGACCCGGAGGAGGTTTTACGCCTTATTAATACGTTTTTTGAGAAACTCGAGGAACCTGTGAAAAAATATGAGGGCACGATAGACAAATACATGGGTGATGCCGTAATGGTAGTGTTTGGAGCTCCTCAGGCGCATGAAAATGACCCTGAAAGGGCGGTGTATACTGCGCTGGAGATGCAAAGAATAGCAAAAGAGTTCAGTAAAAGAGTAAAGAAAGAGATTAGTCTATCCATTGGGATTAATACCGGACTGGTAGTAACTGGACAGGTGGGTGGAAAAGAAAAGGCGCTATATTCGGTTATCGGAGATACAGTAAATGTTGCCAAGAGGGTGCAGGAATTCGCTGGCGCTGGAGAAATAATGGTTACTGAGAGTGTTTATCATCTCACGAGTTATCTTTTTGATTATAAAGAAATAGGTAACGTGGCAGTTAAAGGAAGGAAACAACCGGTTAAAGTTTTTAAGGTCCTAAGTCATAAAGCAACACCTGGTAAGGATGCTTATCTCAAGGGCAAACTTGTTCCCCTTGTTGGCAGGCAGGAAGAACTTGAAAAAATCTTTGAGAGAAGGGATTTTGCTTTTGAGAAGAAAAAGGGACAGATAGTAATTATTTCTGGAGACCCCGGAATTGGTAAGTCAAGATTGAAATATGAGATTAAGAATTCTGTTGATAGAAACGAGGTTTATGTCTACGAGGGTAAAAGTGCACCTCATACAAAGCATATACCATACTGGCCAATAATTGAGGTCTTAAAGCGTATTTTTGAGATTGGTGAATTTGATACCAAGGACGTGATTAGACAAAAGATCAGGGAAAAATCCATAAAATTCCAACTGGACAACGAAGCCATCCATTGCCTTCTTGAAACCCTTGGGGTAAGTGAAGTTTCCACTGGAGATTACAAACATCTGAAATACGCTTTAAGAAACCTCATTCAGAAACTGTCAGAAACAAAACCTGTAATACTTATATTTGAGGATATACACTGGATGGATGTTTCATCTGCGGATGTTCTCTCATATCTTGCTGAGGCCATTAAAGATATGCCCGTCCTTCTGGTTTTAATCACCCGTAGTGGATACCTGCCCGAAATTCCCGTAAGTTACAACCTTCTTGAAATATATCTTAAGCCATTTAACATTGAGGAAAGTAAGGAATTTACCGCTAAACTCCTTGGTGTTACGGTACTTCCTGAGGAGTTTGTCAAAATAGTACTTGAACGAACAGAAGGAAATCCTTTCTTTATAGAACAACTTGTTGCACATATGCTTGACAGGGGCTACATTGAGGTTAAAGGTCGCTCATTGATTATTAAAAAGGAAATAAAAGAAGAAGACCTTCCACACACTATTCAGAACATTATATCTGCTGAGATAGATAGATTACCAACAGAATTAAAGGACCTTGTTAAAAAAGCATCTGTGATCGGTAGAGAGTTTAACATTGAGGTATTGAAAAAACTTGCAGAGGTTGATAACATCGAGGATTTCCTATTCACACTTCAGGCAAAGGGCCTTATTTACAGGAGTAGAACGGATGTAAATTCTTATATCTTTAAGCACGCTTTCATAAGGGATGTTGCATATAATATGTTGCTTAAATCAGAAAAACGCCATTTACATACCCGTATAGCCTATATCCTTGAAGAACTGTATGCAGACAGAATAGAGGAGTACTTCGACCTCATATCTTACCATTTGCTTGAAGGAAAAGCCTATCAAAAGGCACTTAACTACATGCTCAAGTCTGCAGAAAAAGACATGAGACTTCACCTTTTCAAGAGTGCAAGAGATAAGTATAACTCCATAATTAAGGTTATAGGTGAACTCGAGAAGGAAGGTGTGAATCTTCCCCAGAATATAATGTTCAGGGTGTATCTCGGGAAGGGAAAGGTATCCGAATATTTGGGTGCATGGGATGCTGCACAAAAAGAGTTTAATAGAGCAATGGATTTTGCAAGGCAGGTGGACAATGCTTATGGAATTATAGATGCTACCTGCGGTATGGCAAGGGTTTTATACCTCAAAGGTTTTGTTGACCAGGCATTTAAAAGAGCACAGGCTGCAAGAAAACATGCAGAAGATCTGGATTATAAAATAGGACTCGGAGAAGCTCTCTCCCTTATAGGTGAAATCAATCAGGTCAAAGGGAATGTTAGTGAATCCCTTGAGTTATTTGATAGAGCAATGGAAATTTTCAAAGAACTTGGTTACACGAGCAGGGTTATCGAATTGTCAATTAAAAAAGCGTATCTTACAACAATCACGGGAAGGTACAAGGACAGTCTTAAGATATTGCGTGATGCACTTCAGCTTGCCAAAAAGAGAAATGACAAATATTCAATCGGGAGGATTTTGGGAGAAATAGCAAGAGTTGAAATTTATAAGAATAAAAGTGAGTATGCGCGTGGTGTTGTCAAAGGTGGACTGTCATACCTTTCTGAAATAGGAGATCTTGAAGGGCAGGCAGGTCTTTTAAATATTCTTGCAGATTCCTATCTTAAAGAGTCTGAGTATGGAGAAGCCCTCTCTGTTCTTAGAAAAGCACTTGAAATCTATCATCAGATAGGTGAGAAGAAGGGGCTTGCTTATACAATGTCAAAAATAGCCGAAATTCTGTTCTACTATATAGGCGATAAAGATGAGAGTTTAACCTATCTTCAGCAATGCAGCCGTATACAAAAGAGTATGGATGACAGACTTGGTCTCGCTTATTCCTATATCAG
>JALVYB010000049.1 GCA_027038175.1 Caldifarciminota bacterium
ATATAAAAGTGGTTGATGTCAATGGTAATCCTGTAGGCTTTGCCCTTGTTGTGCTGGTGAGTCACTGGGCAGGTAGAGAGAGCATATCTTTCTTCAAATTCACAGATAAAGACGGGAAGACGTTTTTTGATGCAGGACACGAGGAGAATGGGTATTCTCTCTATGTATATTCTCCTTACGGTGTAGGTGGAATTGGCAACTTTATGGTGGAAGAGGATAGTTCGTTAAATCTTGTGGTGAAATTGAAAGGAGAAGTGGGTGGTAAAAATGCTCGCAGGATTTTGGGCAGGGCTGTTTTATTTTACAGGAATTTCAGGACGGGTGAGACGATGCCTGCTTTGGATTCTGCCTATGTTTATGAAAGTCATGGAACATTAATGAACCCGTATGGAATGGCTACTTTAGAACTTATTAAAGAGGACACTTTGTATGGAGAGGATATGCCCCCGTCTCTCCAGGTGGAGATTGAAAGTGACACTATAAAAAACGGAATGCCACTTGTATTCAAGATAAGGGCGAAAGACAACCTTGGAGTAAAAAATGTAAAAGCGACGCTCACAGGACCTGTGAGAAGAGTGTTTACTCTTAAAAAGAATTTTGGGACAGACTCTCTGTATTTAAACTCAGATACAGTCATACCTTCTGGAAATTACACAATCACATTCAAAGCTTTTGATTTTTCTGGAAAAACTGATAGTGTGACAGATAGAATTACAGTTCTGCCTTCAGAATACTTTGTAAATCAGCGAATAAAACAGGATGCGATAGGTGAAGCAAAAGGTAGCTGGAACTATACTTTTGCGGTAAAAGACACATTACCATTCCTGTTTATCCATACAAAGGGCATTACTCAAAGAATGGACATAGATTTGTTCCTTAAGAGAGATAACAGTGTAGTGGCAAAATCCACATCCCCTACGGCAAATGAAACCATCTATTTACATCCTGTTATTCCAGGCACCTATACTGTGACGGTTCAGGGCTGGTATGTCCCGCATGGCACGGGAGTTTTCAATATCAGAATTGAAAGGTGATTGGTTTATTCACGTTTCTTTTCCTCAACTATGAAAATGCCAAGAGACAGGAGTGAAAGAAGCAGAGCAAGAGCCCCAAGCCTGTTATAAATGCCAGAATCATAAACAAATTCAAGTGTATGTTCGCCTTTCGTGACAGGTATGGCACGAAGTATGTAGTCTGCCCTATATGTTTTCACGGGTTTTTTGTCCACATACGCTTTCCATCTTATATAGTAATTTTCAGAATAGACAAGAAGAGCATCTTTATCCACGCTAAACTTGACTGTTACGTGGTTTGGTTCCCGTTTAACGAATGTGAAAGTACCATGAGGTTTTGTATAAGTTCCGGTAGAATCTATTGTATCTTTGAATGTGATGTTTGGATTTTCTTCGAGGACAACCTCCTCGTATGGTTTAAATGCTGAGGATAGCATATATGGAAGAACGCTATCTTTGTCTGTAATGACTCTGTATCTGTTTACAAAGAATATGCGTGGGACAAAATGCCTGTTTTTTAGTATTAAGTACTGATTTCTATAATCCCTTGCTATATAGACGGGAACGAAGTGAGTTGTGTCATAAATAAAGTTATTAATGTCTTTTAGCATGGAATACACCATGGGGTTTGAGCGGTACTGTTCAATATCACGTGGAGTTGGTTGAGTAATTACGTATTTTACGTTTAAAAGGTCTGAAAGATAGGGGTATTTTAGTAAGTATGGTACTTCCTGGGGTCTAAACATGAAGTGATGTGGATTCCCAACATACTCCTGGTACCTCTGAAACTGATTACCGTGGTGTCCACCGATTGATTCTATCCCATGGAGCATAAGGTAATTTTCGTCAATTCTATAAAAGAGAGGGAAAACCCTATACACATCTTTGTCTTTTTTGAGAAAATTGACCACATCGTCTGCGGCATACACGATTTTAGGGGATGGAAGGTTCTTTATAAACATATTATCTATCTGGAATAGGTCTATGTAGGTAATAAGAGCCAGAAAACCTGCTACGTATAAGGCGTTTTCTTTGCGGAACACTTTAAAGATTGTATATGCGAATATTCCCACAAGCACGCCTGCCCTTAAGAATGATAGTGGAACAAAATGGTATGATGCTGCAAGTGCCTGAAGTTTTGTGCCTGAAATGTGAAAAATTGAGGCAATCAATGATTTACCACTTTTCCCAAGAACAAGTAGTATAAACCAGATGCCGAGCATTGTAAGAGTGGCATAGATAAGTTTCTTATAAACTTCGGAATCTAATTTTTCTATTTCGGCTAAGGCAATTGCTCCAAGAACGTAAATAGAGATGATTACAAGGTAAAAACTCATGGAGGGGGCACGGAATTTTTTTATTCCAGGTAAGAGGGCATAGAATAGTTTATATATTGGTGTATATCCGCCGAGTGCCATGAAGGAGAAGAGAAGGAATGTGAAACTAAAAAACACTGCTCTACGATTTTTCTTATATGTACCACTGAATAATGAGAGTAATAGCAGGAACAAGGCAATAGCACCTGAATACTCTGAATTTATTTTGAACGGAGCCCTTCCCCAATAACCCTCATTAAAGTTTGAAAATCTTGCAAAGAATGCAGATATATAGTCTTCCCATGGCATTGACCACGAAGTGGCAAAATCATATCCTCTATTACCAGCCGCCCTTGGCGAAAATGTTGAAGTATATTGGTATCCAGGATATAGTTGCACGGCTCCTATTCCAAATGATACTACCATTATTATCACATATTGAATAAGGAGTTTCATGCCCGATTTTATATCCTTTTTGATGAGATAATATAGAATTTCCATGAGATAATAGAAACTGACTGTCATGTAAAGATAATACATCATCTGGACATGGGGAGCTAAAAGTCCAAGTCCCATTACAAATCCTGCCAAAAACGCGTAATGTATCTTGAGTGTACGGGTACCTTTCAGCACAGCCCATAATATGAGCGGAGTGAGGGAAAAGATAGCCACCTTTGAATCATGCCCGGAAAATACAAGTGTAACGCTGTAGCCTGAAAACATATATCCCACAGAAAGGAGCATTTTAAATTCCTTTTTTAAATTGAATTCTCCGAGGAATATATACATGAATATGCCGGCGAAGAAAGTATGAAGTATAAATTGCCAGTTCATAACTACGTTTGTCGGTAAAATGAGCCTTAAAAAGGCAGTGATATAGAAGATATCCCCATGAAATGCATCGACAAAAGGTATTCCCGAAAAAAGAAATGGGTCCCACAATGGGAAGTAATGAAAAGTCCTCAAAACATGTGCTTCGAATTCTCTAAATGCGTAACCTGCTGTGACCTGGTCAGTTGCATAAACAAGAACGTTGAAGGGCACAATTTTACGGAATAGTATAAGCGTCAGCACTAAAAGTGCCAGAACAAACCATAATACTTCTCTCTTATGGTGTTTTTTACCCCTTTGTTCTTCGTTTTGTCTTTTCATTTACTCCTCCTCTATGTACAAAGACGGGTTTGCCGGAAGTGAAAGGGGAGATTTTTCTCCCTTTTCAAGTCTCATTGCACCTGCTGCTGCTATCATAGCAGCATTGTCTGTGGTATAAATTCTTTGTGGAAAATAGACCAGAACTCCGAGTTCCTTTGAACATCTTTTTCTTAAATAAGAGTTATTTGAAACACCACCAACAATCGCTACTTTTTCTGCCCCTGTAAGGCGGATGGCCTTTTTCAGTCTATCACAGAGAGCAGAGATGGCGGCTTTTTGAAATGAGGCTAATATGTCACTTTTATGCGTTTCTATAAAATGTTTATCCTGTTTCCTAAGATAATAGAGTACAGCGGTTTTTAGCCCGGAGAAACTAAAATTGTGTTTTCCATGTCCTGGAACTGGAAAATTATAAAAGTTTTCATCTCCTTCTTTTGCAAGGCGGTCTATCACTGGTCCCCCTGGATAAGGAAGCCCCATCATTTTTGCCACCTTATCAAAGCATTCTCCAATAGCATCGTCAACTGTTTGACCTATAACTCTGTATTTTAAGAAGTCTTCCATATAAATAATTTCAGTGTGCCCCCCTGATACGAGAAGATAAAGTAGTGGAGGCTTTAATTCTGGATAGGTCAAAAACACGGAGAACATATGTCCTTCAAGGTGGTTTATGCCTATAAATGGTATATTCAGGGTTTGTGCCAGTCCTTTTGCATACATAAGTCCAACGACAAGGGAGCCCACAAGTCCAGGACCATAGGTTACTGCAATACCTTCAATGTCTTTTAAAGTAACATTACCTTTTGTAAGAGATTCTTTTACCACTCTATGGATGTTTTTTGAATGGAGGCGTGATGCGATTTCAGGAACCACGCCCCCATATTGAGAGTGTTCAATCTGTGAGAGAATTACTTGTGAACGTACTTTGAATTTGTTTTCTACGACTGCCGCAGAGGTTTCATCGCATGAAGTTTCTATGCCAAGAACCAGCATTATTTCTTTTTACCTTTTGGTTTTAAAATAAACCATTTTCTCGAGTAATTAACAGGTGTGGCTATGCATTTGAGATATGAGGTGGCATCCTTCCTGGGAATCTCGGAAACAGCCCGTCTCAGATTTTCCTCAATCTTATATCCATTCTTCTTTCTGTAAATAGAGTAAGTATAATAGTAGCCTGAATCCTGCACGATTGTCCCTTTTGGAATGTACCTCGTCGAGAATGCTTTCCCAATTGTAATATAGGTTGTGAGTTTGTAATAGGCTGGTTTGCCCATATATATGTCGTAGTTTCTAATAGGAGAGAACATAGAATCTCCATTGTAGAACGAAGGAATCTGAAATAGTGTGAGGTTTCCTTCAGTGAGTAAAAAATCTTTAACTCTGTAAGAGAGCGTTTCCTTTAAAGGAAGATTGACACTGTCAAAATCAGTATGGGAAAAGTTAATGAGTTCAGCGTTTTTCCACATCGTAGCAAGTTCCATTTCTTTTCTTTCTTTCAGTTCTTTGGGTTTGAGTTGTGCGAGTCTACGTTCCTGCATTTCAGCATAACCCTTTATGAGGCGTCTCTCGGTTACAAGCAGGTCGTTCCCCTCGACTCTGCAATTTCTCTCAACTATAAAACTTTCGCCTTCCGCCGGTAGAGCAGGTAATATGTCCACACTTCCGTCGGTTATGTTTAAGTAGAATGCCTCCTGAAATTCAGGTGGTATGTATCCAACTGGAGTGTATCTATCACCTGGAAATAGATAAAGAGAGTCATCTACCAGCACGAATGCTCCATTGAACATCCCGTTCCCCGGTTCTCTTGCGGAAAGGAAATAGCCATCGAAAGTTCCGCCTATACCGGGTATTTTAGGAAATGAGGGGTTATCTTTTGAAAGAACCAATCCAAGTTTGACCTTCTTACCCTGTTTTTTTAGAACTCTGTAAAGCAAAGCAGCCTTATCAAAAATGCTTGCATAGCCGTTTTCCAGGACTCTATTCCCATCTGTTAAATTATAATACTGGGCAAAAAATGGAGATTTTACATTTTCAAGATTATGCTGAAGATATAAAAAGAGAGCCACAGGGTCATTTTTATCCTGCAAGATGGCAGGTATATTTATCATATTAGCTTCCTTCTCTATGTTTCGTGCTATATCCTTCCATGTGCTTTGTACTGCGAAAGCCACTGTGGGAAGAAGGATTTTATATGGTGGCATATACCTTTCTCTCTTTATGCCTTTATGCTCTTTTAGTGTCCATGTAATCGTGAGAGTCTTTCCGTTATTGACAAGTATCGGGTCATTTACCCCTTTTTGCGCAAATGCAATTTTGAAATTGGATGGGGCTTTTAACGTGACTTTGCTTTCGTAGGTCGGCTGATATTCGCCCATGGGAAGTACGAAATAAAAGGGATTGCGAGGAGAAATTTTAGGATATTTTATTTCAAATGAGAAATCAATAATGTTCCCAACTTTGCTTTCCGGGATCGCAAGTTTTATTTCTTTGAGATGGGCGTAGTCCGGGTATGAAAAATTGTATGTTGCATTCTCTATCGCATTATCTCTTATGTGAGTTATTTTGCCATCAGGAGAAATAGACCTTGCAAAAAGTACTTTTGGAGTAGCAAAATCTGGATACCAGAATTTAACGTTGCCTCCCCATTCACCGCTCTTTGTCAGGATTTTACGTATAACTCTCACTTTTATACTATAGGTGGAATCTTCGTTTAAATTGATGTTGTAAGACAAATACAGGTTAACATAGTTTCCAACAAGGTCAGGTTTTTCTTTTAAAGCCCTGAGAAGTACTGTGTCTTTAACATCTTTTATGGTTTTCCACTCGTCTCCTTCCCTTATCTGACCGAGGTCTATGCTTGATATTGAATCTATGGGTATAATGACAGGTTTTTTCGCATTTGGTTTTTCCAGTTTAACAAAGTTTTTCTTTATCTGAATGACATGGCAGGGGATTTCCTCACCACTTCTTAGATACACAATGTCATTGAATACTCTTGTTTTACCAGCGTACACTATTCCCGTCAGTACAAGCAATAAAATAGCGACCTTTTTCATTTTCTACCTCCTTTCTTCTCAAGTACTACAGGGGTCGATACAAAGCTCTTTAGTCTAAGTAATGCCTCCCTAAATTCCCTGTATCTTTTTACAGGGATATACCTGCCAAAGCGCTTATAAACGTCTTTGTAAATGATTATGTTTGGATTATCTGTTCTTACGTATTCTCCTCTTACTATCCAGAGGTCTGTAGAATCGTATATGCTTTTGGGAAGTGAAGTTATTGAAAACTGTGAAGGAATTTCAATATAATAGGAATCGGAAATCATCTCTGAGGTGCTGAATCTCAGGGGATAATCCCTGTGAGAGAGGGAGATATAGTCAAATCTGAATCTACTTCTCAAATCAGGGAGGTTGAAGAGATAAAAATTACCCTCTTTTTCAAGATAACCCGGTATGGTAGCGTAGTAAAGTATGTGGAATGGTTTAGAAATATCAGAAGTATTTATTAGTTTAAAGGAATCCAGAGTGGCACCTGGACTTATCTGAGCCACCATGGACATTATTCTATACTTTCTCTCGTCAGGGCGCACGTAGTTCCAGTAGTATTTGAGGTTTGATTCGTAATCACCGGTATAGGAAGAATAGAATTTAAGTTTCATTGAACCGTCTGGATTTATTTTAAGATTGTACTCATAGATACGTGCATAGTCTTCTGGTGGTGGAACATCAATAAAGTATATGGAATCTTTCTGTGCACAGATAGCCCATACTCCGTGGTCAGCACTCCAGAAATACGGATATCTACTCCATCTCCCTGTGGCATCCAGAAATCTATATCTTCCGTCTGGATAAAAAACCTGGGTAATTGCGTGGTTCCCGTAATATGAAGGGATCTCCTTCACCAGCATAGGCCCATCGTTGGTTCTGATATACACAGGATAGGCTTCTATACCCACAGCCTTAAGTAGAGTTGAGAACAAAATGGATTTATCTGTACAATCTCCATACCCATTGTGGAGTGTTTCCTCAGCAGGATGGCCTGAAACACCGGATGCCGCTGCACCTTTTATGGAGATGTACCTTATGTTTTGCTGAACCCAGTAATAAATGAGTGCTATTGAGTCATCAAGTGTTTTTGCGTCTTTTACTATAAAATCAGCTAATTTTTTAAGAGTATCTGTTACTACCATTCTTTTCAACTGAAAGTCTTTATACCAGTTGAATATGTAAGACCAGTCTTTCTGATTGGAGCCAACGAGTCTCGGAACAATATCCATAAGATCGGGCATGAGTGGTTCTTCATCAAATGCCGGAAGTTTCCACGATCTGGTGTCTATTATTTTTTTACCATCTTTTTGGATTATATCTACTTTTATATCGAACGAATCAGCGTTGAGAAGAATCTTTTTGAAAAATGATGTGTCAGGTAATACGATTTTATAATGGGTAAAATAAACAGGTTCACGTGAAGCATAGTTCCAGTTTACAGTAAAGATTTTTTTGTTCCATGGACTGTAAACGTCGTAATAAATTGCATATTCTACAATATCTCCTACTTCAGCCTGGGGAATGGTAAGACTTACAGTGTATCCCTGATCAAAAAACTCCATTCCCTGTGTGGGCTTTGTTATTTTTATATTCTCAGGTGAAAGGTTGATAACCTTTCCATTTTTCTTGATGGTACGACCTATTATGACCTTAAAATGCTCACTCTCGGGAGAGTATCCAAACTGAAGTTTTGCGAGGTCTTTTGCTTCTGGTTTTAAAATCACCCCTGCGTAATGGTAGACGAATATTCTCGTTCCATCATCTCTTAACCTTGAGTAAGCCTCATCGAGTAATGTTATGGATTTTTCATTGTGAAATACTTTCTCTGCGCTATCTCTCATTGCCATAAGAGTTTCTGGGTTGTATTCTCTGTAACCTTCGACTTTTAATCTTGATTTCTGGGTGAACATTATTCTCCTGACTTTATCTCTTGTAAGCGTTATAGTGTCCAGTTTTACCTTATTCTTTTTCAACTCGAGTTTTTGAGACTTTATCCTCACACCCTCAACTGTTTCCAGTTCTACTGCCTCTATTCTTGAAAAGGAAAAGACCATCAGAGCAAGAAACAATGGTTTTAGAATTTTTCCCATATACTCTCCTCCTTTCTATGTGTGGTTATATTTTAATTCCACGAATATAGTTGTTCAAATCCAGAGATGTTGATTTAGGAGGTTCTGCTTGCAATACCAATTTAGTGGCTTTATAAATATTACTATGACATATGTAGAGTGGATTCTATACATACTGCTTATTATAGCAGTGATATGCCTGATTGTTCTTTTGTTAAGGCTCTATAAAATGGCGGACAGAGCCGAAGAAGTTCTGAAAGACCTCGATGAGACTCTGAAATCATTTAATAATGACCTTCCTGTTATACTGGAAAATCTGAGAGATGTTTCTGAAGAAGCAAGAGAGACCACAAAAATGACAAGAATTGCCCTAAAAAAGGCTAAAGACCAGATTCTATGGTTTAATATGATTAAAGAAGCAATTGGAATGTTTATGCAGTTTCGTAAAAAAGGAGGGAAAAAAGATGAGTGATAGAGAAGGAGGATGGACACTGGTTACCTTTATGGCAGGTATTGTGGTTGGAGCCGCTATGGCTCTAATGCTTGCTCCTGCCCCGGGTGAAGAGACCCGTGAAAAACTGAAGAAAGTTGCAGAAAAAGCAGGTGAATATGTTGCCACAAAGGCGAAAGAGAAACTTGATGAACAAATGAAAAAAGAAGAGGTTGAAGAAGAGGAGGAATAATAGATGAAAGTAAAAGTAGCCATTAATGGTTTTGGGAGAATCGGGAGACAGATTTTCAAGATAGGATTTGACCATCCCAACCTTGAATTTGTTGCTGTAAATGACCTTACCAATGCGGAAACCCTTGCTTTGCTCTTGAAGAGGGATTCTGTTTTCAGAAAGTATGATAAAAAAGTTGAGGTTCAGGGAGATAGTATCGTTGTTGATGGCAAAAAGATAAAGGTATTTGCAGAAAAGGACCCATCTAAAATTCCATGGGGAGATGTTGGTGCTCAGATAGTAGTGGAATCCACAGGTCTTTTCCGTTCAAGAGACAAGGCTGCATTGCATTTAAGGGACACTGTCAAGAAAGTTGTGATATCCGCACCTGCCAAAGGAGAGCCGGCTGATGTCACAATTGTAATGGGTGTAAATGATGAAAAATATGACCCTGAAAAACACCATGTTATTTCCAATGCATCATGTACCACAAACGCTTTTGCGCATCTTGTAAAGGTGGCACATGAGAACTTCACAATAAAAAGAGGGATTATGACAACCATACACTCCTACACAAACGACCAGAGAATACTGGACCAGCCTCATAGAGATATAAGAAGAGCAAGAGCCGCTGCTTTGTCAATGATTCCAACAAGCACAGGTGCGGCAAAGGCCATTTTCTCCATATTCCCTGAGTTGAGCGGTAAACTCTCTGCTATTTCCATGAGGGTTCCCACACCAGATGCATCTATTGTGGATTTCGCGGTTGAGGTTGAAAAATCCACGACAGTTGAAGAAATCAATGAGATATACAAGAACTATGCTAACAAATATTTCGGATACAGTGAAGAGCCACTTGTATCAGTGGATTATATAGGAGATTCTCATGCGGGTGTGTTTGATGCAACACTCACTCAGGTTATTGACGGCACGTTTTTAAAACTCTTTGCGTGGTATGATAATGAGTGGGGTTATTCCACCATGCTTGTCCATCTTCTGGACAAGATAGCAAGTTTAATGTGAGAAATTAAAAAGGAGGTTTGTTATGAAGAAATTGTATGTGGTAGTGGCGTTGCTTGTGGCAACGACGCTCAGCGCACAGGCAATAAACACAGATATATATACTATCCAGTCACAGATGGATTCCACTGGCACTTCTCTGTGGGTGGATAGTCTCGTAACAGTGGAAGGTGTGGTCTCTGCTGGTTATGGTGTCACAGGTTCAAGGAATTTCTTCCTTGAAATGAGACAGGGTGGACCCTATTCAGGAATTATGGTATACATTCCCACAACTGCAGGTGATTTCCCGGTACAGCTTGGCGAGTCATTGAGTGTTACAGGTACGGTTACTGAGTTTTATGGAAATACGGAGTTACAGGTTAATGATACCACTCAGATAATAAGGCTGGGTGTTGTCAGCCCCATTACGCCCACGGAGATAACCTGTGATTACCTTGATACCACTCTTACCACCACGCTTCCGTGGGATTCTGCTGAAGCGTATGAGGGTGTTCTTGTTAAGGTAAACAATGCAGTGGTAACAGATACTCTGGACGCAAACGGAAACTGGCAGATTTCCGATGGTACAGGTTATGTTTACGTGAACAACAATTATTCTTATACACCCAATCTTTATGACCAGTTAAACGTGACAGGTATTGTCCAGACTCATTATGGATTGTATAAGATAAGGCCAAGAAGCGATGCAGACTTTGAGTTCCTTAATGCAGGTATTTCAATGGCTTATGCTGCAGATGCTCAGGTAATAGACGTTGTATTTAAGACCAAAATGGATCAGAATGCAGAAGACCCTGCAAAATACGTCATTACACCATCTATTACAATTGACCACATATCTCTTGACGCAAGTGATTCAACCCTTGTTCATATCTATACAACTGATATGGTTGGGGGTACAGAATACACTCTTTATACAAATGGGCTCACGGATATAAGCGGTAATGCTATAACAGATACTGTTGTATTTTATGGTGGATTCACTCCAATCACACTTATCCAGACAGACACCGTGGCTGGTGACACTTCAGGATACTATCCCACAAATTGGCAGGGACGTACTGTGACAATTACAGGCGTGGTTACAGCCAATAAAGACCATTTTGATTATCCATTTTACTTTGTGCAGCAGAGTGAGGCTCCATTTAGTGGTATCCAGGTATGGGACCCTGCAGGCGTTTTCTCCCCTGCAGATGGCGACTCTGTAATCATTGTTGGTCAGATTACAGAATTTAATGGGGCAACAGAAATGCTAAACCTTGTTTATGGCACAACGATTTCTCAGGGACATACGATAAATCCCATACTTGTTAACACAGGTGACCTCACTCCAGGTGCAGGATTCATGGCAGAGGGTTATGAGGGTGTTCTTGTTATGGTTGACACTGCACAGGTTACAGACCCCGGTACGGGTTCAGATTTTGTAATAGACGATGGAACAGGTGGAGTTACAGTAACGAATTTAAACCATTTCTCCTATACACCGACTGCTGGCGATCTTCTTAATGTGACAGGTATTTTAAGATACGTTGGTCAGTTGTATCCACGTAGCGATGCTGACGTGGTTTATGTGGGTGACGTTGCAGAAAAAGCGCAGAGTCCTCTTGGTAAGTTCACACTTAGAACGATCGGAAGAAACAAAATCGCTTTTGGCATAACCTTAAAGACTCCAGCAAGTGTTAGCGTGAATATCTATAACGTCACAGGTTCAAGGGTATACTCCAGGAGCCTTGGCAGACTTTCATCCGGTAACCACGTTGTTTCACTCAATGCACGTCTTGCGCGTGGCGTTTACTTTGTGGACATTTCCGCCGGAAAATATCACTCTATTGGAAGAACAGTGCTTGTGAAGTAGATTTATGGTACAATGGATTTTTAGAAAGGGGCACTTTATAGTGCCCCTTTTTGTTTTATTGGTTTTATTACCTTCAAAATCCAGTGCTAAAGAATGTGATTGTTTTTTCTATCTTGGGCTTGGATTTATTCAAACTTATACGTATGATGTGAATTTTTCCCATTATGCAGAGACAAAACTTAAAGGGGTTTCTGGTTTTTCTGCACTGGGCCGGTCTGACTATGCTTCAGCGTTTCTTTTATTGCACGGAATATATTCCTTGTTCAGAAAACGGGACGTGAGTTTTGAAAAGAGGGCAATTGCTTCAATAGCAGCCTCAGGTTTATTGGTAACTTTACTAAAATACACATTTCACAGAACAAGGCCTAATAGCGGCAAAAATAACTGGCAGGGTCCGGGTTTATATCCAGGTAATGTGTCATTTCCCTCAGGACACACACAGGTAGCATTTTCTCTCGCTTCCTCATTATCAGAGAAGTATGGTTATCCTTATGTATTTTATACGCTGGCAGGTCTGGTTGGTCTTGCAAGAATAGTAAAAAACATGCATTATCTAAGTGATGTTGTGGTCGGGGCGTATTCTGGTTACTGTGTGGATAAAATAATAGAAGGAGAAAAGAGACATTTTAAGTTGTTTATAACTCGTAATACCCCCTACGAAGTGCGGTTGTTTTATTCCTTAAAATGAAAAAAGGGCGTCATAACATGACGCCCTTTTCCTTATAGCATTAAGTCTGATTACTCTTTGCTCGTTTCCTTTGTAATTTTAAATTTTCCGTTTTCTGCATCTACAACCACTGTATCGCCTTCTTTAATATCTCCTTTGAGGATCATGTTGGAAAGTTCATTTTCAATTGCTTTCTGTATAAGGCGTTTAAGAGGTCTTGCACCCATAGTTGGATCAAATCCCTCCCGCGCGAGTAGTTCCTTTGCGTCTTTGGTTAATTTTATACTCAATTTCTGGTCTTTAAGTCTTTCGCTAAGATGTTGCATGAGTATATCCACTATACTCAGAATATGGTCCCATTTGAGCGGATGGAAAACAACGATTTCGTCAATTCTATTGATAAACTCCGGTCTAAAGGTATGTTTCACTACATCGAGTACCTTTTTCTTTGCCTCTTCAAATTCGCGGTCGAATTCTTTTTCAAGATCTTCCCTTTCTTTTTCTAATTTTTCTTTCTCTTTTTTATAGTCCTCGTCAGTAATCTCGCCTTTTTGCCTTTTTTCGTCTAACTCACGGAATTTCCTGTTAAGTGCTTCATAACGTGGGTTGAATCTTTCCATGAGGTCTCTCAAGTATTCACTCCCTAAATTGCTTGTCATTATAATTACCGTGTTACGGAAAGATACAGTCCTTCCCTGAGAATCGGTAAGCCTTCCATCGTCAAGGACCTGCAGGAACAGGTCAAACACTCTTGGATGTGCCTTTTCGACCTCATCAAGGAGTATTACAGAGTATGGTTTACGCCTTACCGCCTCTGTAAGTTTACCACCTTCTTCGTATCCGACATATCCAGGAGGTGCACCTATGAGTTTGGCAACTGAGTGCTGTTCTTTGAATTCTGACATATCCAGCCTGATAAGTGCATCTTCATCGCCGAAAAGGAATCTGGCGAGTGTTTTTGCCAATTCCGTTTTACCTACTCCTGTTGGACCAAGGAACAGGAATGAACCAAGAGGTCTTCTTGGGTCTGTTACTCCTGCTCTTGCCCGTCTTATGGCTTCAGATACTGCTCTTATGGCATCATCCTGGCCCACAACGCGTTCGTGCAGATGCTCTTCCATTTTAAGGAGTCTTTCTTTCTCTTCCTCGAGCATCTTGGATACAGGAATGCCAGTTGCTCTTGATACCACTTCCGCTATATCTTCTGCTTCTACAACCGGAGCATTTTTAACCTCTTTCTTCCTGTTCTTAAGTGTAAGGAGTTCCTTTTTGAGTTTCTTAAGTTCTTCTTCTTTCTTTTCCCATTCTTCTATCTTCCCTTCTTCTTCGAGTTTCTTAACCTCTTTCTCAAGTTGAGATATTTTTTCTGAAAGTTCTTCTATTTTCTTTTCTGTATTGTCTGGACTACCTACTGATGATTTTATGGCCTTCCTTGCACATGCCTGGTCAAGAATGTCAATGGCCTTGTCAGGTAGATACCTTCCCTGTATGTATTTGTGAGAGAGTTTAACCGCAGCCTCAATTGCCTCGTCTGAAATTTTCACTCCATGGTGCTCTTCGTATTTAGGTCGTAGGCCTTTAAGAATTTCAATGGTCATCTCTGGTGTTGGCTCTTCTACCCATATAGGCTGAAATCGTCTTTCAAGCGCAGAGTCTTTTTCTATATATTTTCTATATTCATCTTCAGTTGTGGCACCAATTACCTGGAAATCTCCACGTGCAAGGGCTGGTTTAAACATATTGGCAGCATCCATTGAACCTTCTGCTCTTCCTGCACCCACTACATTGTGCAACTCGTCTATGAACAGTATAACGTCTCCGGCTTCCTTTACACCATCCAGAATACCCTTCAGTCTTTCCTCAAAGTCTCCTCTATAACGTGTGCCTGCTACCAGTGCTCCCATATCCAGCTGGAGAATACGTTTATTCCTCAGTTTCTCGGGCACCTCGCCCTTTACGATTTTTTGTGCCAGTCCTTCAACAATGGCAGTTTTTCCAACTCCTGCCTTTCCAACCAGTACGGGATTGTTTTTTTGTCTTCTTGCAAGCACCTCTATTGTTTGCTCTATCTCTTTTTCTCTTCCAATAACAGGGTCAAGTTTCCCCTCTTTTGCAAGTCTGGTAAGATCAATTGTGTATTTTTCAAGTGGAGATTTCTCCTCTTCTTTTAATTCTTCTCTTAAGTTATGCATATTTTCCCTCCCTTGTTTTTCTATGGTCTTTAAAAGTTCAGATAGATACAGCCCTCCTATGGATTGAGGTACCAGCATAAGAGCATCCACAAGTGATGTAAGTGAAACCTCTCCGTTCTCGCTGGCGGCTTTTTCAAGTACTGTTTTTGTGAAGTAGGAGTTTTGTATTTGAGTTTTTTCACCGAGCAGGCTGAAGCGCAGTCTTGCAACAACTCTTCTTGGGTCAATTCCGTTGTCCCGCATGTTTACAAGTGTATTCCTGAGTCGTTCTTCTATATCAAGTACGCTGTATATAATTTTGTTCTCGCTCTCTGTGTCAAGCCCGTATGTAACGTTCTTTAACGCATTTACAAAACTACGAGGAACGCGAATAACCTCTTCACGCATCATCCACTGAGTGCCTGTTTCTCCAAATCCCCAGGTATCTCCAAAGAATTCTCTTATAATATCCTCCATGGGGCTTGTTCTTCTGCGACCTGGTACCCATCTTTTCACGTGTACTTCTGCAAAGTCATTGGTCCGTTTACCTGCAAGGTAGTCTGAAAGGAATTTCTCAAGATGGTCAAGAAGGGCCTTTGTTACCTCCCTCTTTTTATGTTCGCCAAACTCCACTGCAACTTCTTGCGTAGCCTCGGATATTGCATTGGCGTAAGAACTGGTAATGGTTGATAACTGATTGTCTAAATGGGAAAGCGCTTTTTCAATTTCTCTTTGTGCACCTTCTGGATTTATCCCTTTCTTGCTAAGCCATTTGTAAAATGCGTTATCTTCTTTAACCAAAAATAACGCATTCAGTACATGGTCTGTATCTACATAAAAATCTCTACTTTCTTCAGCCAGTTTTGATGCTGTGTCTAATATTTTTTGAGCCTGTTTGTTTAGCTTCATACCCACCTCCTGATTTTTGCTTTGTCGGGTGTATATATAATAAGTATTTAACGAATTGTCAAGGGTTGACAATTCATGCCAGAATTTGTAAATAAAAGACCGAAAACAGGAGGGAAAAATGAAAGATGTTGCGGGTGTCTATAGGCTTGGTGAACTTAAGGATAGAATAGTAGAGATTAAAGGTGTTCCTACGGGTATTCAGGGTCTGGATGGCCTGTTTTTTACTTTTAAAAGGGATGATAAAGGATTTAAAAAAGTTCCACTGGGTGGAATACCTCAATATGCTGTGGTAAATTTGACAGGGGTGTCCGATACTGGAAAGTCTCTTATGGCTGAGCAGTTTGCAGTATGGAGAGCCGGCCAGGGGGATAGGGTGGCTTTTGTAACAGTAGAGACGCCTGCGGCTTTTCTATCAGCAGGTCTTTACGAGAGAGCAAAGGCTTATGGCATAGAGAACACAGTAATTGATGAGAATATTATAATTGTTGATGCTGCATCGTATAAGGATTTGAGAGAAAATTTGCCTGCTCTTTTTGATACTCTTGCCTATGTTTACAAAAATTATAGAGCAGATTATACAATAATCGATTCTGTAACTGGTCTATATGAACACAAGGAGATAATGGCAAGAGTATTTGTACGTCAGATATTCAATTTTCTTAAAAAATGGTATCAAACTGGAATTCTCGTGTCACAGAAAAGGTCATCTCATGAAGAACTGTCTGCTGAGGCTGCAGGTGGATATGCAGTATCCCATATAGTAGATTGTACCATGGTTCTTTCTAAAAAGACCATCCAATCTACATATGATGAAAGATTGTACAGAAAACCCATAGGAGAACTCATAAGGCTTTTCAGAATTGATGGATGCAGGATGTGTGGCCATGACACGGATACGCATATACTCAATATAAGTGATATAGGGCTTGTTAGCATTGGTCCGAGTTTGAAAGAAAT
Organism: Caldifarciminota bacterium; assembly: GCA_027038175.1. GTDB lineage: Bacteria > Hydrothermota > Hydrothermia > UBA1063 > CAJXJZ01 > CAJXJZ01. The sequence continues at coordinate 16,836 of JALVYB010000049.1, forward strand.
GTTAAATAAAAAGGAGGGGTAAAATGACAGTCCTTGGACCCGGGGAAATAAAGTCATTTGATACAGATGCACTTGCTATAAGGGTTTTCCTCAAGGCCCTTGAAATACTTGGTGGGCCCAGGAAACTGATAGAACTCAGGAATCTTACCTGGATTACGAGTCTCATGGAGGCTTCCTATGCCGTGGTACTTTGGGAAAAGTTACATAAAACAGAGGATGAAATAGCCAATTTCCTTGGGCTTACACGTCAAACTGTAAGAAATATATTGAGGGCAGACCCCGAACTCGTTGTTCAGAAAATAGAGGGGGAACTCAGAGAAAAAACTCAAAAAGCACATACTGCGGGTGGACTTGCTAAAATGGCCCTTAAGGAAATAGAAGAAGGCAGGGATAATCTCACAGTGTTCATACAGGCTTTTCAGGACGCTTACTCAGACATTGGTGTTGAATGGCCTATTGAAGTATTGAAGAGAATAAAAGGCCTTGATTTCCCTGTAAGCAAGGGAGAGTTGTGTGAGAGACTAAAAGGAATTAAAATTATGGGGCTTGATATTGAAAGAATCATGGATAGTATGCAAGATACAGTAAAGAGTCCAAGAGAACTTCTGGTCTATATAAGCAAAACCTTAAAAAAGGAGGAAAAATAAATGGTAATAAAGAAAAAACACGCAGCTCTTTTGCTCAGGTTGAGCGATAAGTGGAAAGAGGGAATTGGACTTGATAAAATTGTGGATAAACTGAGTGATGAAGACCTTGCGTATCTTGAACATCTTTATCTTGCAGGACTTATTGACGAAGATGATGGGACCTATACACTTACATATTCTGGAGAACTCATTCTGGATGTCCTTGAAAACCTCATAAAAGAAGGCAAACTTAAAGACGTTGAGATGTGGGATGATTCATTTAGATGGATAGGTTCTGAAGTTATTGCGATGATAGAGGTAGGTCTTATCTCCAGAGGTGAAGTTGACGATAATATAAAGAAAGCCCTTTCAGAAAGAGGGTTTATCTCCGATGATGGGGTTCTATCTCCATATGCTTCTTCCGTGTGGGATGCCTATAACGAGGCAGACGTAAAACTGAGGATAACATCAAAAATAGGAGATTACATTAAAAAAATACCCCCAGGACCGGGTTTTGCGAAGCATTTGCCCAAAGGTTTGGATGAGTTACTAACTCTTGAATCAATGAGATTAATTGCTTTTTCAGTTCCAACCAGTGATGTATATTCCTTAACCGGTCTTGGTCAGCAGATAAGGGCAGCGCTTTTAAATGGCACACCTTTTGGTGATGTGTATATAAACGAGGAAATGCTTGATATTGTTGTGGAACTCAATGATGAAAACATACGGGGAGAAGGAGCCCTGCTTGAGAGAATGCAATCTCTTGGATACATAGACTCTTCCAATAGATTGCTGCCTGCTGGAAAGCATTTACTTTCAGCCGCCAGGATTTACTACGATGGTCCTATAACAACCAATCCATCAGTGCATTTTACAAAGGAAGAACTCTTTATTCTATCAAAAATAAAGGAATTATCCGGTAACGATGCGACAACAGTAAAGACGCTGAAGGAGATAACAGATAAGGAATTCTCAGATTATGATGTTTATGAAGGCATATACACACTTGAGTCATACAGATTGATAAAACCCGTTGTAGCGCAAGATGGAAATATAGGTTATGTGTTAACAAACAAAGGAGAGGAGACACTTAAAATAATTAATTCAGATAAAACAGTAGAGATTGATGCACTTGGGGTGAAGGCTATTACGGTAACCCGCATGGAATATAGTGCACCTGACGTAAAATGGCTTGAGATTGCCGAAAAGGAGGGACTTGTTGGGAAGGCTTATCCAAGCAAGAAAGGGAGGTTTATGGCAGAGATCGCCACAAGGACAGTCAAGTATCCTTATATAACAGGAGAAATGAGAGAAATACTTGAACTTGTACCTTATGAGAAGGGCATAACATTGAAAAAACTCATAGAACTATCCGGTAAAGAGGAAAGTAAGGTGTTCTATCTTCTTGAAAGACTGGATGCACAGGGAGTTGTTGATGCTTTGCCTGACAATGTTTATACCCTTACTGAAATAGGAAGGCTTATAAAGAGGGCCATTCGTGCGGTACCACAAGGCACAAAGCATGTTGTTACTCCTACTCTTTCCAGAATACTTCTTGCTCTATGGGACCTTTCTGATAGAAACCGCAGGATAATGGTCTCTGAGAATCTTAAAAAAGTGGAAAAAATGCTTGATTTACCCAGAGAGGTGATCGAGAGGGAAATTCTTACGGGTAAAAGGAACAGGTTCCTTAACGATAAAGTTGTACTGGAGCCTGGGAAGGTACTTCTTGATGCACTTACTCTTTATGAGGATATAAGAGATATCTGGGAGGAGGTTCTTGTATAATGGCTTTTGACCCAGTTTCTGCATTTTTCTGGTTACTCATTATATTCGCTTTGTTGTGGCCCCAGCTCCAGCATAAGATGCTGCTGGGGCAGCGCCTTGCAACCATAAGAAAACTTGAGAGAAAACGCAAGAGTCGTGTGATAACTCTCATCCACAGGCAGGAAAAAATAGGCATGTTCGGTATTCCATTTTTCAGGTTTATAGACATAGAGGACTCTGAAGAGGTTTTAAGGGCTATAAGAACAACTCCGGATGATACACCAATAGACCTTATTCTACATACTCCTGGTGGTCTTGTTCTGGCTTCGTATCAAATTGCGCTTGCCTTAAAAGAGCATCCAGCAAAAACCACGGTCATTGTGCCTCATTACGCTATGAGCGGAGGTACTCTAATTGCCCTTGCTGCAGATGAGATAATTATGGACAAGCATGCTGTTCTTGGACCGGTAGACCCGCAATTGCCAAAAGGAGAGGGCGCTATTCCTGCTGCCTCCATAGTAAAGGCTGTGGAATTAAAGGGAGAAAAAGAAGTGGATGATGATACACTTATACTTCGCGATGTAGCAAAGAAGGCTATTTCACAGGTAGAGGAAATGGTATACAACCTCTTAAAAGACAAAATGGGTGAGAACGACGCAAAGACTATTGCAAAAGTTTTAAGTGAGGGGCGGTGGACCCATGATTATCCTATTACAATTGATAAAGCAAGAGAACTCAAGTTAAATGTAAATGACAATGTTCCAGAAGAGGTTTACGAACTTATGAGCATGTATCCCCAGATGCAGCAGATGAGGCCCGGGGTTGAGTTTATACCAGCACCTGGACATGGAAACAACGGAAAAAAATAACCTCAAAAGAGGCTTAGCGCTTTTTTCGGGTGGGCTTGATAGTATACTTGCCATAAAATTGATGGAAAGAGCGGGATTTGAAATAATCCCGCTCTTTATTTATACTCCCTTTATATCAAGGAAATTTCCTCTTGAAATAAAGAGGGAGTTTATCTCCCTATATGGTAAGGAGTTTGCTGAGAGAGTTATTATCCATGAGACGGGTGAAGATTATCTTAACCTTGTGAAAAAACCGAGATTTGGCTATGGGAAAAACCTTAATCCATGCATTGATTGTAAAATTTTCTTTTTAAAGACAGCAGCCAGGTATATGGTCGACCTTGGGGGAGCATTTGTCGTAACAGGTGAGGTGATTGGACAGAGGGGTATGTCTCAGAGAAAAGATGCTATTTTTAAAATAGAAAAAGAAAGTGGTCTTACAGGAAAAGTGGTGCGTCCTCTTTCTCTTTCATATTTCCCTGAGACTATTCTTGAAAAAAATGGTCTAATTGATAGACGAATGTTTCCATCTATCAGAGGAAGAGACAGAAAGACCCAACTTGACCTGGCAAGGAGGTTGGGAATTAAAAATTTTCCTCAACCTGCTGGAGGATGTCTTCTTACTGACCCGGGTTTTTCATCGAGATTGAAGGTTCTTTTAATGGAAGACTTGTTTGAGACAAAATGGATACATACTATAAAATTCGGAAGGCTCATAGTGGATAACGGAATATATGTGGTTGCGCGAAACAATGACGAAAATATGAAATTGCTGTTTTTAAAGGAGCAGTATAATATCCCTGTGTATGTTCCTGATTTCAAAGGACCTGTTGTAGCAGTGATACGTGGAGAAATGGAATACGCAAAGTTGTTATCATGTAAGTATACAAAGCATTGTGCCTCTTAATACGTTTGTCATTCCTCATTTAAGCCTTAAAATTTTGATATGAAATTCCTCCTTCTTTACCTTCTATCATTCCCATTTTTGAGAAGAAGTGCTGTAAATACAGAGGCGTATTTGAGGGCAAGGGAATATATGTCCTCTAAAAAATATGAACAGGCAGGAACAATTGCAGATTCCCTTATAAAAGAAGGCTACAGGGATAAAGAAGTTCTCAAACTTCTTGTTTACTCATTGTACCAGAGGGGAATGTGGGATTCTATCGTGAATCTCTCAGAAAATTTTAAGAAGTTCAGGTTGCCGAGAAAGAGTCAGGAGTACTCGGATATAATGTTTATGACAGCAGTAGCCTATTATAAAAAAAGCAATGTATCTTTTGCTGTATACTATGCAGGTCTCTCCGCAACCGGTGAAGAAAACAAAAAAAGGGCAGTTTCTTTTGTAAAAAATTATCTTGGAATGGCGGTTCTACCTGAAAATTTGAGCATAGAGTATCTTATAAAGCCACTTGCACCTGGAATTCTTATGCTTCCCAATGAACCTGAGGCGGTAAAAACTAATTTTGTTAATGGATTTGCTCTCGGGCTCAACGGAAGTATTCCGTACGTGGAAATTAAAGGTGTTAAAGATGTACGAAAAGTTTCTTTAATTGTTGGTCCCTTGCTTTCAAGCAATGTAAATTCTGCTTATGGCATGCTTAGTATAATGGGAGAGCCATCTATTTTCCCTCTTTCAGAAGATATCAGAATAGGCATTTCTCAGCCTCTGTATCCACTTAACAGGAGATATGCCATAGAACTTGAAAAGGGTATCGAATTGTTTGCGGATAAACTCGGGTATCTCAATTATGCTATATATTATGAAGGGGATGACCCTGTGGCACTCTCAGGTAGGTTGTTTCTTGAAAAGAGGCTAAAAGACAGGGGACTTTATATTGTTGAGGAACGTTATTTTACAAAAGATTCCATCAACATTTTAACGGAAATTGATTCCACAACAGGTGAGAATTGGGACCTCGTTTTTGTGCTTGGTAGAAGTGACTTTGCACTGACTCTTGCTACCACATTTAGACGGGAAGTTGAGGACCTGCCTGTTTTTGTTTTTTCAGATTTTGAATGGAAGGTTGTACAGGGGGGATATGTTGGGTTAAATGGCATCATTTTTGCCGGAGTTTACAGTGGTATAAGGAAAATGCTTGATATTGCCTCTTTAAAAGAGCGGTTTGAAGACAAATACAATGCGCAGTTTGGTAGTTATCCTTCTTTATATGCTGCAAGAGGGTATGATGTTGGAATGTTGTTGCAAGATATAGTCACTCATGTGGACACATTTAACAGAAAGAATGTGTGGAATTATCTATACAACTTGGGGGTTTATGAAGGAATTAGCGGTTATTACCTCTTTAGAGATGACCCTTCGCTTATAAAGGTGTATACTTTTAAAAATGGCAGAGTGGTAGAGTATAAGGAGGAGTAAAATGGCAGAGAAAAGAGAAGAGAGTAAGAGGGAGAATATATATCTACCATACGGTAAGAAGGCTTATTTAGTGCAGGGAATAGGGCTCTTATTGGGTCTTTTGGGGTTTATCCTAACCGGTCTTGGAGATATAACTTTCTCGGTTATCTTAATGGTTCTTGGTCTCGTTGTTATATTACCAATAGGTTTATGGATGAAGGGTAAATAACTATAACAGACTGTAAGGGTTCAGGTCCACTGAAATTTTCACATTTTTATCATCCTTGAATTTTATTCTAAGTCTCAAAAGTTCGTCAAGTATATGTTGAAGTAATCTATCGGAACTTTTTATAATCAATTGCCACCTGTACTCATCTCTTATCCTGTAATAGAGGGGTGGGGCAGGACCAAGGATTTCTATTTCGGAGTCAAATTGCCTGTTTATCTCATCGTGCATCTGGTTGATGATATTTTCACACATGGTTGCATCTTTTGAGCGGGCAATAATTCTTATTAGGTTAACAAAGGGTGGGTACCTGTATCTTTTTCTATTATCAAGGTCGTAAAGTAGAAACGCTCCAAAGTTATGGTCTTTGAGATATCTAAAGATAGGATGCTCCGGGTTTCTGGTCTGCACAATTACTTTACCTTCCTTTCTAAGTCTACCTGATACCTGAAAGAGCGTTTGTGCCACACGCTCTTCTGCTCTGAAGTCAGGAAACCCCATACCTATATCAGCATTCAGCACACCAACAGTTTCTACATTGGGAAAGTCAAATCCCACTGACAGCATTTGTGTACCTATGAGTATTTGTATTTTACCCTTTAAAAAATCCATGTACAGTTTTTCTTTTACTCCCTTTCGTTGAATAGTGTCTCTGTCAAGTATTCCTGTTTTTGCATCGGGGAAAAATCTTTTTACCTCTTCTTCTGTTTTTTCTGTGCCGTATCCAAGAAATTGAATGTTGAAAGACCCGCAGTAAGGGCATGCCTCTGGTATTTCCTCTGTGTATCCGCAGAGGTGACATTTTATTGTTCGGGATTTTTTATGCACAACGAGCGGAATGGAGCAATGAGGGCATTGAATTATTCTCCCACAGTCAAGACACTGAATAACTGGATTATATCCTCTTCTATTTATGAAAAGTATAATGCCTTTTTTCCTTTTTAGCGAACGTTCCATTTCGGAAAGAAGGGTAAGAGAAAAAATGGAACCTTTTTCTTCCTTTCTCATATCTACAATTTCTATCTGAGGTTCTCTGTATTCTTCGTATCTTTCCAAGAGAAGATGAAAATTGTAGACCTCTTCTTTTGCCCTATAGAAACTCACCACATCAGGAGTACCACTTCCAAGAAGAAGTGGTATGTCAAGATAAGATGCGATATATTTTGCCACATCCCTTGCATCGTATCTCGGCATACGTTCTTCCTCTTTATAAGAGAAATCGTGTTCTTCATCAATTACTATGAGAGAGAGGTTTTTATAGGGTAGAAAAAGTGCAGATCTTGGGCCTATGACAACGAATGAGTCTGCATTACTTATGCTTTCGCTTATCCAGTTTTTTTCGCTGCTTTTAAGACCACTGTGATAAACAAAGACCCTTTCTCTGTAATTTTCAAGGAAATACGTGAGGGTCTGAACAGTTAGGGCTATCTCCGGTACAAGGAACAATCCACTCAGATTGTTGTTCAGTATGTACTCAAACAATTTATAGTAAATTGCCGTTTTACCACTACCTGTTATGCCATACAGGAGAAAAATCTCGTGTCTTTTGTTTTTCAGTGCATCAATTACTGCATTGTAGACCTTTTGCTGTGCAGAAGTGAGTTTTTCAATTTTTCTTGTGTCAAGTTGGTGCTGCAGTATTTTAAGTGGCCTGGGTCTGGACGTTTTCAGTTTCTCTCTGCATTCAATCAGTCCTTTTTTTTCAAGTTCCCTTAGTATAGAGGTAGAACCAGTCCCAAAGTACTTTATTATCGTAGTTTTTTTAATCCATCGTGGGTATCTTTCTTTCAAAAAATTGAGAATTTCTTCTTTTTTAGTTCCCGAAATATTTAAGACTGATTGACTATTTTTATAGTACCTGCATTCTATCCTTGAGCGTTCAAGTACACCGGGAGGGAAAAACAAGGGTATAACTTCGCTATAGAAAGATGCGTACTGTTTTACCATAAAGTCAAGCAGATTCAATCTTACGCCTCTCAGAGCAAAATGTGGAAATACCACATCTTTTACGGGCTTTATCTTAAATGGAAGAGGTCTTTCGCTGTAAACCCTTATAACCACTCCTCGTGCTGTTCCCCTGCCAAAAGGTACTTCTACAATATGACCACGGTGTACCTCATCACCACATTTGTAAGTGTAAGCATTGTGTCCGGCTTTTGGAATAACAACATCGCAGAGCATTTAAAACCTCTTTTCGAAGAATAGCCCAAAATAATATTTCCCTTCGTCGTCTCTTATAGCGGAGAGACCAAAATAACGTGAAATTCTATATCTCAGGTCAAATCTGTCATACTGAATAGAAAGAAAATCGTGATAGTACTTAAGATACAGGTCTCTTGTCACATAGAAGCCCACGGTGAGATGTGGGTCTTCTTCAATACTTCCCGTGGACACCTCAAGTTCGCGAAGGCCGAGTCTTCTCCTTAAACTCCGTAAGAGATAACTCTGAGCAAAGCCAAGTGCTTTCTTTTCCAGCATACTTGCCGTGAAGATATTCGCTTCCTGTTCATTTAGAAGTTTGCCAAAGGTGAGTAGAGCAAGGATATTACTCTCATCCAGCGGAGGCTCTGACGAAAGGTTCACAATTGGTTCTGTAAGTGTGCCGCTTATGTTCAGACTGATTGAGTAAGAATCAACGTCTGTAATTGCGGTGATGTTAAGTTCGGGGTCAATGATAGATAAATTGTTAAACGTCACACTCCCTTCGCTAACCTTGAATAAATGTTCAAAATACGAGAAATTCCCCCCAAGAACGTTTAGTTTTCCGTTTATCAGCGTGCCTGTCTTATCGTACTTATAGGTTAGATTGCCGTCAAACTCTATCTCTGCAAACTCATTAATCAGATATACGTTGTCTTTCCATGAGATATGAAGTTTAATGGCAAGTTCGGGGTTGGTTTCCTCTCGTGTTAAGCTCTTGGGACTGCTGAATTCAGCGAAGAGATATCCTTCTTTTACGTTTACATCTCCTTCTATGAGTAAGGGAGTATTTTTACCACTTTTTAGGTGAAGTTTGCCATCGCAGAGTGCCTGAATTTCTGAACCAATTTCAAGGTAAGTACTCTTTGCATAGATTGTAATATCAGGCGAGTCGAAAAGGTATTTATGGCTATATATATTCCCAAATGCTGTGATTTCTCCTGCATCGCTTTCTGCATGTAAACTCTTGAGGAGAATTCTGTTTCCTCCGAATTGTAAATATGCAGACAATCTGTCCATTCTCAGGCCTATTGCAGGCATATATCCATTGCTGCCCTGTATTTTTAAAGCACCTGTAAAGAATGGATGTTTAACCTGTCCTTTTATCCCTATATTGCCATTTACTTCAGAGTATTCCATGTTGAAAACTTCGTCTATGTAGGAAAGCAAAAAGGTTACATCAAAATTCTCAAAATTGAGAACAAGGTCCGATATAATGCTGTCCGGGTCCGGCGGATAAAAATTTGATTTAAATATGAGAGAACCCTGTGCAGTGAGAGTGCCCCTATCTTTTATTATTGCCAGATTCTCTATTCTCAGGATATTATTCACGAAACTGAGCGAATAGACTATGCTGTCCGATTCTATGTCTTGGATTTCAGGATTCATTAAAATGCCTTCAGAAAACAAGATAGGGGAAGATATATTGCCTGTAATCTCTGTATTGGTTGAGATATTGGCATGTATCCACTCTGAGAATGGGAGATTAAGAGAACGTGTGATAAGATAAGCATTTATATCACCTTCTTTTGAAAATGTTCCCTGTACTTTTAAAATACCCCTGCCTGCATACAAATTCCCTGTAGAGATGTAAAATACATTGTTCTTGAAGGTAAGGAGTATGGGTGACTCGCTATGTAATTCCATGCCTCTTAGTATTCCCCACACTGTATCCAGATTCATTGTGTATTCCCTTTCACCCCTAAAACCTTCGCCGGTTAAGTGTAGCCAGTTTGTATCCTGGAGAATATATGCTTTAAAAGATATCTTTTCTAAGTTTTCAATGGTTGCATCCACGCTCAAAGAATCCGCTTTTATATCGTTTTTAGCGTCTATTCCTTGAACCTGCAACTGTACTTTTGTGCTATCCTCACCGGTGGTATATGTTAAAATAGAAGCCTTTTTAACGTTGCCATATGGGGTATGAACTCCTTTTACATAAAGCCTGGAGTTTATATAAATGTTACCTTTTGAAAGGTGTATTGCTGCAACGTAGCCCTGTATATATCCAGAGAGAGAAGAATCATAATCCTGCAAAAAAACGGATGGCTCAAGATACAAGAATTGACTATCTTTTGTTACGATGCCTGAGAAAAATGTCGAACTTCTATTATTATTTATATAAGCGCTGTCCACAATCAATGTGGAAAGATTCTTCTCTTTAAAGAAAACTGTTGTTTTGCCCACATCATAATCGTTCAGGAATGCTTCTGTTAATCTAAGAATCCCGCTTGCATTGTAATTTTTACCTTTTAAAAACAATTTGCCCTTTAAAAATGCATCCTTTTCCATGTAATTCAGTTTGTTGATGCTCATAGAATAAAAGTAATCCCTACTTTTTTTGCGTATTCTGACATATCCTTCGGTGGTCAACCAGTCAGAATTTGATGTAAAGGAGAATTTAAAAGAGTTTTTCCGGTCTCTTCTGATTAGAATTGAGATGTCATCTATAACCCTGTCCTTTATTTCAAGTCCCTGCATATAAAGGTGTGCATGATAAGATTCTATATCCCAGGTAATTTGTGTGCTGTCTACATACACGTCAGTTGAAGTAAAAGATGTGCCTTCAAGCGTTAGAGTTAACAACGAATCATATGCTGCTTTAATATTTTCAATACAAAATACGTTGCTGCACAATTGACCGCTGGTAAAGCGAAAGGTTTTACCTATTCTGTAGAAAGTACCTTTAAAAAAACTCAATTCGAAATCTCTATAATGGGCGTCTTCTATCAAAAATTTTGCTACAAAATTTTTTGTAGTTCCTTTAAAGTCAACCTTTGTGTTTTCTATTCTTAAGGTGTCGTTGTTGCTTATAATATTGGCATCCTGGACTATAAATTTCGAAAGAAAAATCGGCAGAGCAGGAATGCGAATAGGCTTTTTCGCTTTCTGGGTAGGAATATTAACTTGTTTAGGTGTGTTTAAAGAATCAATGCTAAGATACAGTTTTTTTATATAAATTGAATTGAGTCTAAATCTTATGAGTTCAAGAGGAGATACACTCACGACGAGTGTATCAATGTAAATTCCTTTGCCTTTAATATCACTCAATGCCACAGAGGTTAGTTTATAGATGGATACATGTTTAATTTCTAACTCTTTACCGCTTATTCTCGTTAAAATCTTTGATAATAAAAAAGCTCTGGACCTATATAAAGCCCAGAGACCCAGAGAGAGTGTTAGAAAGAAAAAAAAGTCTATTAAATAGCTTTTCTTAATTTTTTGTAGCACTTGCTACATACCTTAACCCGTTTCTTCTTACCGTCTATAATGGCAACGGTTTTGATAAGGTTGGGTTTCCATCTCCTACGTGTTCTGTTGTGTGCATGGCTAACATGATTACCAAACATTACCTCTTTTCCACAAATGTCACATTTTGCCGCCATTAGAATACCTCCTATCTGTGTGTGGGGTATATTATATGGGGCATAGAGTGAATACACAAGCATTCAAAACCCTTGCGAGTTCGTGAGAATATTAGTATTATAAAATCCGAACGATAAAGGAGGTTCAAAATGTTTGAAAATCCGCTTGAAGAGTTTGAGGAGTTTTTCGGTGGTGGAACTTCCAAGAGGTTTGCCTCCACGTATTATAGACCGCCTATGGATGTTATTGAAACTGACGATAGGTATGTTGTAACTATGGAAATTCCTGGACTCTCAAAAGACAACATTAAAATAGTACTTGAAGGTAATCTTCTCAGGATTGAGGGGTATCGGCCAAGGAATCCCCTGTGCGATGAGGAGAAGAACGCAACTTTTGTGCACAGTGAGATTCATTATGGGCATTTTCAGCGTAAGGTAGAGTTCCCGCATGGAACAATTGACAGGGAAAGTGTTAAATCAAAGTATTCCAATGGTTTCTTGGTCATAGAGGTACCCAAGAAAAAGCCTAAAGAGATAGAAATAGAACTGGAGGATTGAATATGCAGGAAAATAAAGATTTTGCACCAGATACCATTAATATCCCTGAAATAGTGCCTGTTTTGCCAATAAAAGGAGGAGTGGTATTTCCAAATTTAATAGTGCCGCTCATTGTGACTGATGAACGTTCCAAAAAACTTATTGATGATGCCCTGAAGGGAGATAGAATAGTTCTTGCAGTCACACAGAAAAACGAAAAAACAGAGTCCCCTGATTTTGATGAACTATACCAGGTGGGAACTGCTGCCCTCATTCTCAAAATGATGCGAAGTCCAGATGGTGCTGTACGAGTGATGATACAGGGCATAAAGAGAATGAAGATAGTTGAAGGTGTTGAAAAAGAGCCATATCTTAAAGCACGAGTCGAAGAAGTAAAAGAAATCTTACATGATGACCTTGAGACCCAGGCACTTGTAAGGAATGTTTTAAACAACTTCACAGAGATAGTCAAGAGAACAAATTATCTTCCCCCTGAACTTGCTCAGGTAGCAGCCGGAATAAAAGATGCCTCCAAACTCGCCGATTTTATAGGTTCGTATATGAATTTCAAGGTTGAAGACAAACAGAAAATTCTTGAGGAACCAGATGTTGAAAAGAGGCTAAGATACATATTTGACCTTCTCGTAAAGGAACTTGAGGTACTAAAGGTTTCCGAACAGATACAGGCAAAGGTAAAGGATGAACTTGATAAAGGGCAGAGAGAGTATATATTGAGAGAACAACTCAAGGCTATACAGAAAGAACTTGGCATAATGGATGAAAAACAGCGTGAGATTAATGAACTCAAAGAGCGTCTTGAGCAGAAAAAATTACCCGATAAAGTCAAAGAGGCTGCTCTAAAGGAGATAGATAAACTTTCCAGAATGATGCCAGGGTCTCCTGAATACACTGTATCAAGAAACTATATAGATTGGATACTGGATCTGCCGTGGCTTGATGAAACAGAGGATAATCTTGATTTGAGGAGAGCAAGAAGGATTTTAAATCAAGATCACTATGACCTTGATATTGTAAAGGAGAGGATAATAGAATTTCTTGCTGTTCGTAAACTCAAGAAGGATACCAAAGGGCCTATTTTATGTTTTGTAGGTCCTCCTGGAGTTGGTAAAACCTCTCTTGGACGTTCCATTGCCCGTGCGATGGGAAGGAAATTTGTAAGAATGTCCCTTGGTGGAATAAGGGATGAAGCGGAAATAAGGGGACACAGAAGGACTTATGTTGGGGCACTTCCGGGAAGAATTATTCAGGGGCTTAAAACAGCAGGTTCACGGAATCCAGTTTTTATGCTTGATGAAATAGACAAGGTAGGGGCTGATTTCAGGGGAGACCCCACTTCTGCACTATTAGAAGTACTTGACCCTGAACAGAACTTTTCTTTTGTTGACCATTATCTTGACCTGCCTTTTGACCTATCACGGGTTCTGTTTATTGCCACAGCCAATACGACACAGACTATTCCCCCTGCATTACTTGACAGAATGGAGGTCATAACACTTCCGGGTTATATAGATATGGAAAAATATTACATAGCGAAACAGTATCTCATTCCCAAGCAAAAAGAAGAAACAGGTTTAAAAGATTACAAAATCGCTTTCTCTAAGAAGGCAATTTTTGAAATTATTCATGGTTATACCCGTGAGGCAGGGGTCAGAAATCTCGAAAGAAATATAGGAAACGTTTTTAGAAAGATTGCAAAAGATATTGTCGAGAAAAATCTAAAACCAGAAGAGGTAAATCTGAGAATAACTCCTCAGAAAATACATAAATATCTCGGTCCTCCAAAATTTTACGAGGAGACAAAAGAAAGGGTTAACGAGCCTGGCATTGTCACTGGACTTGCCTGGACGCCGGTAGGCGGTGATATTCTCTTTATAGAAGCCCTTAAGATGAAAGGGGAAGGGAAACTCATACTCACAGGACAACTTGGAGATGTTATGAAGGAGTCTATTCAGGCAGCACTTTCCCTTGTAAGGGCTAAAAGTGAAGAACTCAGTATTGAGGAGGGATTCCATAAAAAATACGATATTCACATTCATATACCAGAGGGTGCAATACCTAAAGATGGGCCTTCGGCAGGCGTTGCCATTTTTACTGCCCTGGTGTCACTGTTCACTGAAAAGAGGGTGCCAAGTGACCTTGCAATGACTGGAGAAATCACTCTAAGGGGAAAAATCCTGCCGGTTGGTGGAATTAAAGAGAAGGTGATAGCAGCCCATAGAGCGGGCATAAAGAGAGTGATTTTGCCAAGATGGAATGAAAAGAACTTAACTGACATTCCTAAATACGTAAAAGAGGATATAAAATTTCATTTTGTAGATAATGTTGACCAGGTTATAAAGATTGTCTTTGGAAAATAGAAAAGCAGTTTTTACCCCTGCCAACCTCATAAGTTTTGTGAGGCTGGCAGTGGGTATTATTTTTTTCTATACCCTTTTAAAAAGATACGAAATTGCCGGTCTTATCGCTCTTATAGTTTTTGTGCTGCTGGATATACTTGATGGGTATGTGGCAAGGAGGTTTAACTGCACATCAGATCTTGGTGTGTTGCTGGACCATGGAACTGACAAACTTTTTGCTGTGGTTACTCTGTTTATACTCTTTTTTCAAAGGGTACTTCCCCCTCTTGTTTTTGTTGCTTTTGTTGCAAGAGATATTGCTCTATCCATAGGATGGATTCTGGTGAGGGTTAAAAGGAATAAAGTTGTATCTTCCCGATACTATGGGAAAATTGCAGGGGGTTTTTATTTCCTTATGCTGCTTTTATACCTTGTTAATACCTCTTCACTTCTATATCCTGTAATGCTCTTGACCCTGTTGCTCTACTATATTTCGGCTGTTTATTACGCAAAGAGTATAATAAAAAATGGAGGTGGACATGAGTGAAAGATTCTGTGCTCTTATAACAGGGTCTACAGATGGTATTGGTAAGGAGGCTGCGAGGTTATTGTATAGAGAAGGTCATTGCGTAATCCTTCATGGGAAGAGCGAGAGTAAAGTTTTGAAAACGGAAAAGGAAATCAAAAACAGTGTAAAAGGTGAGGGTGATTTGTATAGAGTGGTAGCAGACTTTGAAAAACTCAATGAAGTGGAAAAGATGGCAAACACTGTTAAAAAAGAGTTCCCGAAACTAAATGTCCTTGTGAATAATGCAGGAGTTTTTAGAAAAAAGAGAATTATAACCACAGATGGTTTTGAATCGACCTTTCAGATAAATTATCTCGCACATTTTTTACTCGTTTTAAAGTTGCTTGATTTATTGGTTGAAAATGCACCGTCGTGGATTATCAATGTAAGTTCTATGGTGCATGCTTCTTTCTACGATAGGCATAATATTCAGGGAGAGAAAGGATATGACGGATATGAGGCTTATTCCGTATCAAAACTCTTAAATGTTCTATTCACCTATAAATTACACAGGATTTTGAAGGACAACAAAGATGTTCATGTCTATGCAGTACATCCTGGAGTCATAAATACAAAATTGCTAATTGAGGGATGGGGCCCTGTAGGTTCCCCACCAGAAGTGGGAGCACGCAATATCCTGTCTCCCATCCTCTCAGATGAATTGAAAGATAAGTCAGGTATTTATCTTGAAAATGGTATACCTGTAAAATCAAAACCCATAACCTATAGAGAAGATGAACAGGATTTTCTCTGGAATTTAACTATTAAACTTTTAGAAAAAAGAGGATTTAAAATAACACAGGGAGGTTAACATGTACGTTATCTATGAAAGAGATAGTGATATACTGAAATCCTTTTATCCATTCTCCCTTTCTCACCCTCTCTGGGAACTCAGAGCAGGTATTTTTACCATAAAGGAAGCATGGGAAAAATTGCTGGGGGAGAAGGTGGCGGTATATGTAGAGCGTGAATATATAAAGGAGTATATAGGTAGTATTGGAAAGTATGAGGTCAGAAAACCAGAGGTGGGTGACGTTATTCTGTGTTCTCACTACTTTCCTACAGAGGAACTTGCCCTTAAGGTAAAAAATCTAAAAGAAGGTAAGGCCATTCTTGATATGGATGGAAATATAATTGCCTATGGCGTTTCATACGATGCGAGAAGTTATTTTGAATATTATGAAAAGGAAGAAATGAGCATACAACGTTTAAAAGGACTTTATGAGGTAATTGATTTTATAAAAGACAGGATAAACAAGGAGTTTGGTCTTGTTGAAACAAATGCCACGCCACAACTTGTGGATAAAGAAAGTGTTAAAATGCTTGAAAGAGAAAACATAAAGTTTGGTGAGAATGTAAAAATAGACCCTTTCGTTGTGATTGATGCGAGAGAGGGGAAAGTTTTCATAGATGAAAATGTCACGATTGGAGCCTTTTCGTATTTAAAGGGTCCTCTCTACATAGGAAAGAATACCATAATAAAACCCCATTCAAGAATATACGATGGCGTGAGTATAGGAGAGGTTTCTAAGGTGGCAGGAGAAGTCGAAGAGAGCATTATATTAGGTTATTCCAATAAGCAGCATGATGGGTTTTTAGGACATGCTTTTGTGGGTGAATGGGTAAATCTTGGTGCACTTACAACAAATAGCGACCTGAAGAATAACTATAGCGAGGTAAAATTAAACATAAGGGAAGACAGAATAAACACAGGAAAAAGGTTTTTAGGAGTGTTAATAGGAGACCACACAAAGACCGGCATTATGACGATGTTCAACACGGGTACAATTGTGGGGTTCTCCGCGAATGTTTTTGGAGAGGGATTTCAGGAAAAGTTTATTCCTTCTTTCTCATGGGGAAGGGATGAGGTATATCATTTAGATAGAGCGATAGAGACTGCAAAAATCGTGATGGGACGAAGGAATGTGGAGTTTAAAGAGGCGCATAAAAAACTTTTTGAGTATATTTTTGAACTCAGACTGAAAGAAGGTCTGTGATTATACCAGAATTCCTGAGAGAGGGGGACACGATAGGAATAATTACCCCCTCATGGGAACCTGATATTGACCTTGTTAAAAAGGGTATAGAGAGATTAATTGATGCGGGTTTTTTGGTCAAGATTGTAAGAAATAACTTTGGTAAAAGAGGAGAGATTGCTCCTTTAGAGGTCAGGCTAAGAGAAATAAATGAAGCCTTTTGTTCCACGGAGTTTAAGGCCTTAATCTTCTCGCGTGGCGGTTATGGGGTTATGCACCTTTTGCCCTATCTTAAATACGATTGTCTTTTAAGACACCATAAGTGGATAGTGGGCTATAGTGATGCAACAGCGCTACTTTCAGCACTTCAAAAGCGCGGTATCGCCAGTATACACGGTTCCATGCTGGAGAGTATAGGAAAAGGTATAGAGGGCTGGAGACATCTTTTTGATTTATTAAAAGGCAAAGATGTGGTATATCCATTACCAGATGAAAGATACAATTTTATTGAATACCAGGGTAAAATAACAGGAGGATGTCTTTCGCTTATAGTTGCCCTTCTCGGAACCCCGTATGAGCCTGACTTTAAGGGGAAAGCCGTGTTGCTTGAGGATGTGTCCGAAAAGGACTACAGAATTGACAGAATGTTAACGCAACTTGAGCTTGCTGGAAAACTTGAGGAAGCCTCTATGTTCATCATAGGGGGAGAGGAAAACCATGACGTTTATAGAAGAATACTTCTTAAAACTGGTAAACCTCTTATTGTAGGTTTTCCTGCGGGGCACGGTAAGAGAAACTATCCATTGTTTTTAGGGGTAGATGCTGTGATATCGGAGAAGGGAATAAAATATAACTTTTTTAAGTGAGCCTTTTTCCCTTGACCAGTTTTGATGGCGGGTTTATAATTCAAAAAAAGAGTTGCATGAGGCTTTGAGACATCTATCCGGGAATGAAATATATGGATGACATTGCCTATTTAGATGACCTTACAGGGGTCAGAAACAGAAGATATCTTAATCTTATAAAAGAAGAAAAGAACTCCCTGTTCTCGGATACATTAACGGTCGTGATGACCGACATAGACCACTTTAAAAACATCAATGACACCTATGGGCATTTGAAGGGTGATGAGATTATAAAGGGATATGCAGAGTTTTTGACCCGCTCTTTGAGAAAAGACGACGTAATAATAAGATATGGTGGAGATGAGTTTATTATTTTCCAGCCAGGAATGAAAAAGAGTGATGCTAAAATAGTGTGGCAGAGAATTATTGACAGGCTGAAAAAAGAGCAGATAGGTGGGATGAATATAAGTATTAGTGTGGGACTGGCTTCATTCCCGGAGGATGGTAGCACTCTGGACAATCTTATTGAAACCGCTGATAAAGGTTTATACGATGCAAAGAGGAGCGGCAGAGGAAGAATTGGATTTGAAAGAAGGGAACACATAATCGTTCCCGCACGAGAGTTTATAGACAGAAAAAAAGAGCTGGAGGAGATAAAAGAGGGACTCGCAAGGCAGGATGTTATATTAATACGAGGAGAGGCGGGGGTAGGTAAGACAAGACTTGTGAAAGAGGGGCTGAGTTCTGTAAGAAATGTTGAGGTGCTCTGGAGTGATTGTGTTCCCTTTAGCAGGCAGCTCTCCTATTACCCTGTAAGGAATATAATAAAGTACAAAATAAAGAGGAATCCCGGGCTTTTGAGTGATATACCCCTTGCATACAAAGTAGAGATATCAAAACTCGTTCCTGAAATCAGAGAACTTATTACGGAGAGGGAAATTGAAGAGGTTGGAGATGTACTTGATAGGTACAGGTTGTATGAGGGTTTTGTTAGAGTGATAGGGAGTGGAGAAAAAGATAAGGTAATTGTAATTGACAATATTCAGTGGATGGATGAGGATAGCGTTGAAGCACTGAGGTACATTGTAAGGAGCGGGGATTTTTCTGCAACGTATATATTTGTGAGCAGGGTGGAGGAAAGGAACGAGAAGGCAGAGGATTTTCTGAAAGAAATCGGCAGAGAACGGAGAATAAGGGAAATAGAACTCAGGGTATTTGACAGAAGTACATCAAAGAAGCTTATTGTAGCCATATTGGGAGAGGGGTATGATGATGCTCTGTATGATTACGTAATTTCCGCAAGTGGTGGTAACCCATTTTACATTGAGGAGATAATGAAATCTCTTTATGAGATGGGACATATACCCCAGGAAAAACACGAACGTTTTATTCCGCCCACAGAGAATTTAGTCCCTCGTGGCATAGAAGATGTGGTAGAAAGGAAATTCAGGAGGTTGAGCAAGGAAGCGCAGGAAGTCGTTAAGGTTGGAAGTGTGCTTGGATATGTGGATATTGACCTTGTGAAGGAAATAACCGGTTATAATGAGGGACATCTTATCGGGCTTATAGAGGAAGGAATGGAAAATGGTATACTTATGGAGGGAGAGGATGATAAAATACTTTTCCGTGGTGAGGTTATCAGGGATATAATTTACAGGAATGAGATTGGAAAGTTAAAGAGAAAGTTCCTTCATAGAAAGATAGCAAACTGGTTAAAAGATTCACCTCACGCTTCCCTGGAGGAACTTGCCTATCATTTCAAAGAGGCAAAGGACTTTGAAAATACTTTTATCTATAGCAAAAAAGCAGCTCGCGCGTCTTTAAAGGTGTATGCTTATAAGGAGGCTTTGAAATTCTACAACTGGGCAGCAGAAAGTCTTTCGCACATAGAGGATTCAGATAATGTAAAGGTCGAAGATAAAATAGATCTGTACATAAACAGAGGAAATGTTCTCAATGTAATTGGGTATAAAAAAGAAGCCGAAGATGAGATTAGAAAGGCAATCAATCTTGCGAAGGAGAACAATTTTGTAGAGAAACTCTGTGATGCTATTATTGAACTTGCAACAATTCACTGGAACATAGGAGAAAATGAGAAGACGCTGAACGAGGGCCTTGAGGTATTGAAGATAGCAAGGGAGAATGGACTGAAGGATAAAGAAATGTCGGCATTAAACAGTATTGGCATTGCGTATAACAACATGAAGGATTTTGAAAACGCTCTTAAGTATTACGAGGAGGGACTGAAAATAGCGCGGGAAATAGATGACAGAACGATGCAGGGGGTATTTCTGAATAACATGGGTATAATTTACAATGACCGAACAGAATACGAGAAGGCTATTCAGTGTTATGAGGAGTCATTGAAACACGCAGAAGAGGTCGGAAACAAATTGCAGGTTGGAAACACCCTGAATAACATAGGGGCAGTGTATCATGATAGAGGGGACTATGAGAAGGCTTTATTTTATTATAACAAGGCTCTTGAGGTTTGCAGGTTCACAGGAGACAGAAATCTTGAAGCAACTGTACTCGATAATATTGGAATGATATACGATGCAACAGGAAGAGTTAAAGAATCAGCAAACATTGTAAAAATGTCCCTAAAAATCGCAGAAGAACTTGGTGACAGAATGCAGGTTTCCCATTCTCTCTGTGACCTTGGAGACATTTTACTTAATATGGGAAAATTTAAGGAAGCAGAAGAGAATTATTCCCGTGCACTTCAAATTTCCCTTGAAATAGGCGACCCATCAGGAGAGGTATATGCCTATCTTGGGCTGGGAGATGCTTACACTAAAGAGGGAGAGTATGATATAGCAGAAGAGTATTATAAAAAGGCACTTAAAATAGCCACTACTATTGAGGAAAAGGTGGCTCTGCATCTCACGTATCTTCAGTATTTTGAATTGCTTCTGGAAAAAGGGGATATAAAGAAAGCCAGAGAATTAATGGAAAAGGCTAAAGAGGTCAATGCTCAAATATCTTCAGTTTCTCATGAAATTTATGGATTACTTGCGTTTTCCGAATATTATCTTGTTACTAAAGACGTCGGCAAGGTTGAGGAGTTGGTGAATAGGATTGAGGAGGTTATTAAAAAAATAGATACGCCATCCATCATTTCCAATTATGAGATTTTAAAGGGAAGATTTGCCCTTTTGAGAGGGGATGTGGATATGGCTATAAAATCTTTGAATAAAGCCCTTGAAATTTCCAGAGCGCTTGATTATACACCAAGACAGGCTACTGTGCTGTACTATCTGGCGGATGCTTCCCGAAGGTCCGGAAAAATGGAAGAAGCAAGGCAGTATTTTGAGGGAGCTGCAGGGTTGTTTGAGAAGTTAGGAATGAAGGCATGGCTCGCTAAAGTTAATGAAGAGCTGGAGAAGTAATTGGCTTTTATGGGTTTTGCTTTTCTATGCTATCACTCTCGGTATTTCATGTGCATCCACGGGTAATAATAGAAATACTGGAAAAAGCAGAAAATATGAGAGTTTTATATTATCTCCCTCTCATGATGAGCAGTATAATCCATTTCCAGGGACTCGTATACATCTGAAAAAGTGGGTAGAGGATAGGTCGAGCAGGAAGGAGGTAAAAGTTGTACCCCCTCAAAAAACGGCTCGTGAATTCAAAAGAAAAGATTACAAAACAAACAGCTCAAGGGATATGTACAGAGAAGAGAGTATAGATTTTCCTGAAAAAGAAAAGAGGATGCCGTTCTGGAAGTTGCTCCTCGGGCTTTTGCCGCTTCTTACCTCCCCACTTATTGGCTGGTGGTCCCTTGCTGGTTTCTCCCTGTACGTGCTTGTTCTGTATTTCAGGAAACCTCTCAGAAAATTGTATGAAGGAATTAAAATAAATAACGGAGTAAAGTTCCTCATAGTGGAGACTCTCTTCTCATTACTTGTCGAAGGTTTTGTTATTATAGATAATCTTCCCCTTCCCCCGGATAAGAGGATTCTTTTCCATCCTGACCCATTGATGGATTTATATCTTGCAACCGGGTTTTATCTCGCATTTGCCATTGGCTGGAAGATTCTTCTTGATAGATTCGACTATGATGCAAAAGACGTATTCATTCTTGGGGGTATGTTTGGCATAGTGATAGAACAACTGGGAAAAATATTCCTTTCCTTTAATCCATTCCTGTGGCTCTATGTGTTTTTAGTGTATGGTGCTATTGAGGCTATGGGGGTTGTTGTTGCTGAGGATTATTTTAAAAACAAAGAGAGAAAGTCCCTTCCTTTCTGGAAAAAGTTCTTATTAACGGGTATGACGCAATTTTTATCGTTTATTATGGGAGGAGGTTTTATTTTCATCCTGAAAAAGATAGCAGGGCTTTAAACAGTTTAAAATTCGTCCGGGGTGTTGTAAACTTACATCAACATGAATGTTCCACTCTCAAGACCGTATAAAGCACAGAGAGCCCTTGAATATCTTAGAGAGGTACTTGAAAGCCCGTATATAAGCACAGGTCCCTTTATAGAGAGGTTTGAAAAGCGTGTGGCAGAGATCTCAGGGGCAAAATACGCTATTTCTACATCAAGTGGCACTGCTGCGTTGCATATTATAGTAAAGGCTCTTGGTATAGGTGCGGGAGACGATGTAATTACCACTCCATATTCCTTTATTGCCACATCAAATGTTATAATTTATGAGGGCGCAACTCCTGTTTTTTGCGATGTTGAAAAAGAGCATCTCAATCTCTCAGTCGAAAGAGTAAAGGAGTGTATTCAGCGTAAATACAGGTATATTGGTGGTAAACTTGTAAACAGAGAAACCGGTAATACACTCAAGGCAGTGATGCCCGTTCATATATACGGCTATCCAGCAGATATGGAAAAATTTCTTGAACTCAAAGAAAAATATGGGCTTTTTATCATAGAAGATTCAGCAGAGGCACTGGGAAGCGTAATAAAAATAAACGGCAGGTGGAGAATGGTGGGGACCCTGGGAGATGCTGGAGTATATGCATTCTATGCCAATAAACAGATAACAACAGGTGAGGGGGGAGTGATTGTTACTTCAAGAGAAGACATAAAGAATCTGGCTCTATCTCTCAGGAATCAGGGAAGAAGTCTTGCATCTGAGTGGCTTTTGCATGAACGTATTGGATACAATTACAGAATGTCCTCTGTAAATGCTGCATTGGGGCTTTCGCAAATAGAATTGCTTGATGAAATCATGAAGAAGCGCAGGGAGTCTTTTAATACCTATATAAGGCTCCTTAAAGATGTTGATGAAATTGAAGTATTTGAGGAAGAAGATAGCGTAAGAACAAACTGGTTTGTGTTCGTAATAAGACTAAAAGAGGCTACACTACGAGACAAGGTAGCAGAGTATATGAAAAATAAAGGAGTTGCTACGAGGCCTTACTTTTCTCCGCCTTTACATCTTCAACCGGTTTACAAAAATATGTTACCTTATAAAGAGGGGGATTTCCCTATCTCTGAGGATGCGGCAAAAAGGGTGCTTGCCCTTCCATTCTATACTGGCATAAGTGAGGAAGAACAAAGATATGTGGTTAAGGTGTTAAAGGAGGCACTCTCTAAACTATCATGAAAATTACGAAAGGCCTCAGAAGAGTATTTTTCCTTCTCCTTTACCCATTTTTGTGGGCTGTATCCATAATTTTTGCTCTCTATATTGTGAATAAGCGTTTTATACCAGCTCAGATAGGTATAGTTTTTTCTCTCTTGTTCATATTCAGAGTGTTTATGTTAAATGCTTTTCACCTGTTTGATGTGAGCTGGCGGTTTGTTAGTGTTGGTGAGGTTTTTGACCTTCTCATTGCGATGTTGCTGGCTGAAATCCCGTCTGTATTGCTTTTTGTGCTCCTTTATCTTCCTTATGATTGGAGATTTTACTTCGTAGAATTTATAATGAGTCTTGTTTTATCTATTGCACTGCTTTCTTCAAAACGCGTATATCTCACTCTCAAATCCGATAATATTTCTTCTGGTAAGAGAAAGGCACTTCTTGTAGGAGATGCCGTTAAAGTGGAGAAGTTTCTAAGAAACATAGCAGATTCTGTGTCTTCATTTGTGATTCAGGGAGTTGTGGCAACAGATAATTCAAGAAAAGGTGATTTCATAAGAGGAGTAAGAATTATAGGAAACAAGGAAGACCTTCTCTACTTTATAAGGAACAGGGTTTTTGACCTTGTGTATGTTATTGAAGACTCGCTTGAGCATAAGATGTTAAAAGACCTCATAAAAGAAAGCGAGCGTAATAACATTAGACTGAGGATTATAAGCGTGGATATAGGGTATAGAAACACTTCGATTTTCACGATAAGAGAGGTTGATACAGAGGACCTGCTGTTCAGGAGGGAAGTAAAGATAGAAACAGATGCAATAGAGAAGTTTATCAATCATAAGAGGGTTTTAATAACAGGTGCAGCAGGCTCCATTGGCAGTGAACTTTCCTATCAGGTTGCCAGATTCACCCCTCTCAAACTAATTCTTCTGGATATTGATGAGACCAACATCTTTCTCCTTGCAGGTAGATTAAAAAAGCAGTTTCCCTATCTGGATATAGAGTATTATGTTGCCGACGTGACCAATACAAGAAAAATAGAGAGCATATTTGTCAATGAGGAGATCGATGTTGTTTTTCATGCGGCAGCATATAAACACGTGCCTGTCATGGAAAAATTCCCTGATGAAGCGGTGCGTGTAAACGTTATTGGTACATACAATGTTGCGAAAATAGCAGCAGAGAACAGTGTCTCAAAGTTTATTTTGATTTCTACTGATAAAGCGGTAAAACCTGTGTCTATAATGGGCGCAACAAAGTACCTTGCGGAAAAAATTGTCATAAGCCTTGCCAGAAAGTACAGGAATACCCAATTTATTGCGGTGAGGTTCGGAAACGTTCTTGGCTCACGTGGCAGCGTTGTTCCTATATTCATGGAGCAGATAAAACAGGGAGGACCCGTAACGATTACACATCCTGACATGGAGAGGTTCTTTATGACCACAAAGGAAGCCGTTTTACTCGTACTTGAAGCGGGTGCGGTGGGAAAAAGTGGAGAGATATATGTTCTTGATATGGGAGAGCCGGTTAAAATCGTTGACCTTGCAGAAGAACTTATCAGGTTACATGGACTTGAACCAAATGTTGATATAAAAATTGAGTTTACTGGCAAAAGACCAGGGGAAAAACTTACAGAGGAACTCTACTCTTCAGAAGAGGACCTTACAGAAACCCAGCATGAGAAACTTTTGCGCCTGAAGCCCAATGGCAAATTTAATTTTGATTATGAAGCCTTTATTGATGAGGCAAAGAAACTTCTTGCAAATTACGACGTAGAGGGCCTCAGGTCATTGATTCGCAAATATATTTAACCGTCTTTTTCTTCACTCAATTGGATTCTGTGATTTAAATAAAGGCATAAAATCTTAATCCTGTGTACAAGGTGTCGAAAAAGTAAACATATGAAGTTGTGGATAGGTTAAATATAGTTTTTGTACCGTATTATTTTACAATAAGTTATAAATACATCAAAAAGTAACTTGACAATCCCCCCCCCTCATGTATTATAATACGCACAATTATATTAAGTGGTAAAGTGTAAGAAAACAAGATAGGAGGTTTTTATGGTCACATTAATAACAGGTCTAATATTCACATTAACCTTGCACAAAATAGGAGCAGTGAAGGATGAACTTTTCTGGGCAGAGATAGACACGACAAATGACAGTATAATGTGGTATGCGGTGGGTTATGGAAATAACGAGTATGACATATACCATGATGGCAAGAGAGTGAGGTATATAGGAGAATGGAAA
>JALVYB010000050.1 GCA_027038175.1 Caldifarciminota bacterium
GTTTTAAGCTCGTGTCCAAGTGAAATGAGGGCTCCGAGTGGGGCAAATATATCTCTTCCATGGAATGTATTTGAAGAGATGGGATTTTTTAAAAGTGAAGTATTGGTAAAAAACATAAAGGTTTGTTCCTTTAAAAAAGGACTGAGAATCCCGTTATCAGGTGCAACAAAATAATAACCCTCGTATTCTCCATATATAACCCTTCTCTCACCTCCCACCCCGGGGTCAATTACACATACAAAGATACTGCCTTTTCTGAAGTATTTATAGGATGTATAAAGTATGTACGATGCCTCAACAACGTTAAATGGTGTTATGTTGTGGGTAAGGTCAATAATGGTGGCCTCTGGGTTATAATCCCTTATCACACCGTGTAATATCCCTCTGTAGTGGGAATTCCCAAAATCAGTGAGGAGTACAATGTCGGAATTTTTATTCTTTTCCACTTTTCAGCATTAATTCAGCAAAATGAGTAACTTTTTGTTCAATATTTCCACCTATTATGGAGAGAAGGTTTTTCACTTTTATGGAATACTCGTGAGTATGTTTTATAATTTCAGGGTCACCCGACCAATTCTCAAGGAGTACATCTATATCCGTATCAGCAAAAAGGGCATCAAGAACGTATAATGTTATAAGTATGTCGTCAAGATATCCAAGCGATCCAAAAAGCATCTCAGGCAAAATATCAGCGGGCATAATCCAGTAAGCCAACACTGCCCCCAATATGATTTTATTCCGGACATTCACCCTTTCATCCTTCATAAGTCTGTACAGAAGAACAAACAAATCTGGAGCAAGAAGGATTAAATCAACACCTGTTTTGCCCACTTTACTTTCCACGTTCTTGAGTTTGTGTTTTATTCTCTCCCGTAGCCTATCGTAAAATCTTTTGTATTCTTTCTCCCCTATGGTCTCAGGTACAATGTCTTTCATATCCAAAATAACAAAAAGGGGGGCGATATCCGCCCCCCTGTTTTTTATCTGTTGATTATTTTGTAGGTTTTGTTGTTTTTACCTATAAGGAAGAACACGCCTTTCTCTATTCTGAGTTTTCTGGATTTAAGTGTTCCTTTGAAAATGGCCCTTCCATCTATAGTGAAGAGCGTGACCTGTGTATCCTTCATGTTATTGTAAACACTGAATGGAAGAATACCATTTGACATTAGGATGTATGATGCATTATCTCTCTTTGTGGATTTTTGTTCTTTTATCCCCACAGCAGCCCATTTAATACCAAGGGAAACTTTGCATAGTTCATTGCCGTTAAAGGTCATGTATGCCACTATCCAATCATTAGGGTCAGGATAATAATCGAATGCCACATCTCCACCTGTTGGCAAGGAATCGGTGCTTTCCTGCATGACAATGGAATGATTACCACTCCAGTCTGTTGTCACAAGGTTGAGTTTTTTATCCCCGGAAGCCTGAATGAGAAATAGCGTGTCTGAAATTCTTCCCAGTGTTGCCGGCACTCCAACTAATTCTCCAACGTAAGTGCTGTCTATGAAAATGATGGTATCAAGATTATCAAAGTTGTTTTCCATGAATCTTATAGGTTCAAAGGATTTGAAACTCGCTGAGTAGAGTATATCTGAAGTATAAGGTTTATCATCAATGGATGAGGGTACTCCCACTCTATGGTCACCCGGATAATTTACCTCAATTGCCACACGTTTGGCCGCCAATAAATTCCAGTTAGAATCATACTTAAATATATAGGAGGCTGAATCAGCAAGTGCTCCTTTTTTAAGAGCAGTAACCCACCAGTTTCCTGTTTCCTTGTCAAAAGCAAGGTCCCAGAAAAAGAGTGAATCTGAGCCTGGTAGTGTTGTAATGCTGTTAAAAGCCCCGGTTTGTGGGTCAAAACTCATAACCTCCCCGGTGGTGAAGTTCAATATGTAAGCCATCCCATCATGGTAATCTGTGCCGTACCAGGTGTCATCTGATGATGGGATGCTCCACCTCGTGAGAATGGTTCCAAGGATCGGGTAGGAGTACGCAAATGCATAGGCAGTATCATTTGATAGATCAGGGTCTCCTGATAATGAGGTATATGCAACTACCTCGAAAAATTGTGTGTCAGTTTGAGCCTGAAAATCCGGAAGAGTCACTGTTAACGTCTCAGATGGTGTCATATCGAATGATGTTGATTGATTGTAAACCACACTTCCCGTTACAGTATCTGTTATTGTAACTGTTAAAGGTACGTTGCTTAATGAAGTGCTGGAATTGTTTATAACCTCAACCTGTACAGAATGCACATCGGTGCCAATGTAACCCTCTGGTGATAGAATCCTTGAGACCTCAACGTCGTTGGGTACAACAATATCTCCATATATTTCTACATTATCAATAGCAAAATAGCCTGTACAACTATCACCAGCCCAGTATACAAAGCCTACCTGGAGGCTATCTGCACTTCCTGCCATGGCATTTATATCAAAGGTATCAGTCTCCTGATACATATCGCCGCCATAAGTGGCGAGAGTTGTCCATGTGCTCCACGTACCGCCTGAATAGAATCTTATTATTACAATTCCCGTGTCTGTGGAACTGGCATCACCTACAAATGACATTCCATATTTGAAATAAAGTGAGGTATGTTCCTGTGTTATATCAACAGATGGGGCAACGAGCGTGTCTGCGGCGAGTGTATCTATAGATGGACCATCAAGATAAGCATAGTATGAACCATAGTCTGGCGGTGGAATAGGAACAGTCCATCCAGAACCAACTGTCCAGGATGATCCTGTAATACCGTGGTCGTATATGGTCCAGCTGGAGGGGATCTGTCCTGATTCGAAGTTTTCGCTCATAAACACAAAAGAAAACAACAACACCTGTAGTAACATGAATACCTCCTTTTTGGTCTATGTATAATTATTCCTACCTTATGTGCACCTTCATCTTTATATACATCTCTCTAATGATTCTTCTTACCTGATAACCGAGATGTCTGAAGGCTATGAATGATACAAGGGCAATAAGTCCCACAATCATTGCGTATTCAACCGCAGTGGCACCTTCCTCACCAAGGATTAATTTTTTAATAGTATACCCAATCTTTTTCATGATTCCCCCTTTGTTTGTATTATTTATAAACCAAATACTTCAAATTGTCAAGTCAGTTAAGTAGCCTTACAAAAATTCCTGCAAATTTGCCGTATTTGTTTTTTCGTAGTCTCAAAATAAGGTTTTTGAATAACAGAAATTCGACACCA
This sequence comes from Caldifarciminota bacterium, assembly GCA_027038175.1. Lineage (GTDB taxonomy): Bacteria > Hydrothermota > Hydrothermia > UBA1063 > CAJXJZ01 > CAJXJZ01. The sequence continues at coordinate 3,225 of JALVYB010000050.1, forward strand.
TAGTATAGATAGGTGAAGTTGTCAAACTCCCAGAACGTGTGATTTACAAGTTCTCCGTTATACATTGATATGTTTAATTCCATGATTGGAATGAGGTCCACAGAATGGACGTCTTTTTCAATGAAATAGCCTGCATGCAACCAGTTTGCTGGTTTCAATATGAAACTGTTTCCATAAGAAATCTCATCCTCTATTTTTTTATACCAGATGTCTGCATTTAGTACTTTTGATGAATATAGGGTCCTTAAAAACTGGGAATACATTAATGTATCAACTGAAGTATTGTATAGCATATGGGCATCAGCAATTAGTAGAAGATTTTTATACTTCAGGTGAATGTCCCCGAGCAATGCCCTGTTTCCACCAAGTGGAATTTTTATAGAACCCTTAAGATTTGAAGTTTTTATTTTTAATACTGGTCCAAAAAAAGATGATTTTTTTGAGTATATGCCGAAAACTCCGCCTCCGAAGTTTTCTGTTTGGTATGTTACGGAGGAGTTAAAGAACGTGGAAGAGTCATTGAGAAGTGCAGGGCTTATAAGTAATTTCCAGGGAGAAATTCTGGCATTTATACCTCCAAGATAGAGTGAGTTGGGAGCGTGGAAAACAAAGAATCTTATATGTTTTTGTGGATTGCCCGCTTTGAGGCCGGCAAGGTAATAGTTTTTCAAAAATTTGTGACTGGAGGTTTTTGTGCTAAATGAAAAAAACACCCTGTGTAATGTATCTTTTACAGGTGATATATAACTTGCGCCTATATATGATATTGTATCTTTAAGTTTTATGGACATAACGTCAAGTAGTGGAACTTTTGTACTGTCCATTTTTGGATTGAGCCTCCAGATATATGTAATGGTATCTAACTCCATAACGTCATTGTAAAAAGAGAAATTTGTGTCCATTATGGTGTTCATGAAAAATTCAGGGAAGAGCAGATTATACATGTGAGTATTTAAAGTGCTTGTTAGGTTACCTTGAAAAAAAGAAAATATGATAAAGGAAATTAAATACATCTTTTTATAGTATCCAGGTATTGTTTTATTCTTTCAACAGGGTCTTTATGGTGTGTTATATCCCTTCCGACAACCAGAAAGTCTGCACCATTCTTTATTGCTTCGCATGGAGATACTATCCTTGCCTGGTCATCTACTTTCGCAGGTTCTAACCTTATTCCAGGAACAACGGCCTTTATTCCCGGAAGTCTCTTTTTAATTGAGCCTGCCTCGAGCCCGGAACAAACTACCCCATACAGTCCTGCTTCATATGAGATACGAGCAAGATTGAGGACGGCCTCCTGTATTTTATTTTTATATACAAGCGAGAATTCATCCTGACTGATGCTGGTAAGTACAGTAACACCCAAGAGTTTTATTCTGTTTGAAGCAATCCTCTGGGTTTCCTCTAACATTTTCTTCCCACCAGATGCATGTACTGTGAGAAATTCAATATCGAGTTCCTTCAGGGTCTCTACTGTGGATGAAACAACCGATGGGATATCGTGAAGTTTCAGGTCAAGGAAAATACGAGCCCCCATCTTCACAGCCTCATAAACTATTTCATTCCCATAACGGGTATAAAGAGGCAACCCTATTTTGAATCTTCTGGTGTAAGGAATAAGTTTTTCTATAGTGTTTATTGCCTCATTTTTGTTTTTAAAGTTGAGTGCTATGATTATAGGATTTTCATTCATCATAACTTAAAATCTCCTTTAATGAAGCATTTATGGCTGGAGTATTAATTGCGTTTACAACAGGTTTCACAATTTCTTTTAGTTTACCATTTTCAGGTATGGAAAAATTGAGGAGTCCAAGTTTTATCAATAGTTCTTTTAACTTTATTTTACCTGGACTTATTGTGGGGATAACGCTTTTGCCATCCTGAAGGAAAGTAACAAGGGAACGTTCGTACAATCTCTCGAGAGAGTGTATGATAACAGGTTTTTTCACGCCAACAGCATCTTGTAGTTCACTTATTGAGGTTGCACCCTTTTCAAGGTAATTTTTCATGAGTATAAGCATAATCGAGAGAGACAATGCATCTTCATTTTTTATTTCAGAAAACCCCTCGAGTATATGAACAAGTTCTGCTCCAAGGAGGGCTATTAACCAGGAGAAGTAAATCCATATAAGGAACATTGGTAGTACTCCTATAGCACCGTATATGTATGGCACAAGGCTGAAGTGCTCTATATAAAAATCAAACAGGTACTTGGACAGTTCCCATAGAAATCCTGCAAAGAGCGCTGCGATAAGTGCATTTTTGATGGAGAAGGGGAAACTTGGAAATACATAGTAGAGTATAAAAAAGGCAGAACTTGTTAGTATCCAGGGAAGGGCTATTTTAATGAAACTCGTAAAAATAATGCTTGTCAGGATTTCTCTTCCCATGGTGGTTTGTCTGAACTTTGATGATAGATAAAGGGAAAGTGCGATCATAAGGGGTGCAAGTGTAATGAAAGCCCAGTAGGAAATGTATTTTATGTAACGTGGGGTTTTGCGTTTAACTCTCCATATTTCATGGAGTGAATCGTCTACTGTTTCAAGTAAAAGTACTGAGAAAACCACAAGTCCTATGATACCAATAATACCCATAGAGCTTGATTTGTTAATGAGAGAATTAATAAGTGACTGAATTCTTGATACGTATTGCGGCATGAAGAGTTTAAGTAGTATAGAATTTATGTCCTTTTCAAACTCTTTAAACTGCCCGAATTTTGAATATAGAGAAAATAGAACTGTCGTGAGAGGAATAAGAGAAAGTACAAACGTATAACTTAACGCACTTGCTTTAAGAAAAACCCTATCAGTTTCTATTTTCCTCCAGAACCTTTTAAGAAAACCAATCAAATTGTAAGATTCTTACCGGTCTTTGAGTCAAATATATGAATCTTATCTGTATCAAGTTTTATGGCTACTTTTGAACCAGTATCAGGCGGCTCAATGGGGTCCATTCTAACTATAAACTTGTAATTATCTGTAGAAAGGTAAAGGAGTATTTCATTTCCGAGGGTCTCATGAAAATCAACGCTCGCAACTATTTCTCCAACACTTTGCACCTTCATATTCTCGGGTCTTATACCGAGAATAACGTCTTTTTTATCCTGTAACTTCAGGTTGTGGGTTTTGTTTTCTGGTATGGCAAGCTTGAAATCTTTAGATACGAAATAGAAAGTTCCTTCTTTTTCCTGGACTTCTCCTTCAAAGAAATTCATAGGAGGAGAACCTATAAAGCCTGCGACGAATTTATTTGCAGGTTTATGATACATGGTTAAGGGGTCTGCTATCTGTTGAATTTCTCCTTTATTTATCAGGACTATTTTATGGGCGAGGGTCATGGCTTCTACCTGGTCATGGGTAACGTAAATGGAGGTTGCATTGAGTTCTTTGTGCAGTCTTGCAAGTTCTGCCCTCATTTTTACACGCATTTTTGCATCAAGGTTGGATAGAGGCTCGTCGAACAGGAAAACTTTAGGTTGTCTCACTATGGCTCTTCCGAGCGCCACCCTCTGTCTCTGTCCACCTGAAAGTTCCTTTGGTTTTCTGTCAAGGAGATGCTCAATACCTAACATCTCAGCTGCCTTTAATACTCGCTGGTGTATCTCGTGCTTGGGAACCTTCCTCATTTTGAGACCAAAAGCCATATTATCATAAACATTCATATGAGGATAGAGTGCATAGTTTTGAAAGACCATGGCTATATCTCTGTCTTTTGGTGGTACATTATTAACCTTTTTATCCCCTATGTAAATGTCACCACTTGTAATGGTTTCAAGTCCGGCAATAAGACGAAGAGTGGTTGTTTTACCGCAGCCAGATGGTCCTAAAATCACACAGAACTCACCATCTTCTACTGTAAAAGTAGCATCTTTAACGCCAACAACACCTTTTTCATATATTTTGGTTACCTTGATCAGTTTTACTTCAGCCATTACTCCCTCCAAAATGCTTTAAATAATAGGCGAGTCTTTTTTTAAGTTCTTTTCTGGATACGACCTCATCCAAAAATCCTTTTTCAAGTAAAAATTCTGATGTCTGAAAGCCTTCAGGTAACTTTTGTCTTATTGTCTGCTCTATAACTCGTGGTCCGGCGAAACCGAGCAAAGCACCAGGTTCTGCAATAATTATGTCTCCGAGGGAAGCAAATGATGCCATAACCCCTCCCATGGTGGGGTGAGCCACAACTGAAATATACGGTATATTCGCCTCATTGAGTTCTACAACACCAACTACAGTTTTTGCCATTTGCATAAGGGAAAATATTCCCTCGTGCATTCTGGCGCCGCCTCCAGAGGTGGTTAAGGATATAAAGGGTATTTTCTCTTTGACTGCTCTACGGGTGCCCCGCAGGAAAATCTCCCCATAAACAGATCCCATACTGCCCCCAAGAAATTTGAAGTCCGTGACAAATAAAACCACCTTTATTCCCTCTATATGTCCTATTCCACATAACGCAGCATCGTTTAGTTTGAGTTTTTCATAGTAGCCTTCGAGTTTTTTAGCATAGCCAGGAAATTTTAAGGGATCGGTGGAATAGAGATTTTCTCCTATTCTTTCTATGAACGTACCTTCATCCAGAAGGTATTCAACATATTTTGAAGCAGGAATTCTGAAGTGATATCCGCACTCCGGACAAACCCAGAGTTCCCTTTCCAGTTGTTTTTTGTAGTAGAGCGCTCCGCATTTCTCACATTTTGCAAAGAGGTCTTCTTTTATGCCCCTCTTTTCAGAAGCAGATGGCAGTTTCTTCTTCTTTTTAAAGAAAGGTATCACCTTTTAATCTTCCTCTTTGAATTTTTCCGCAAGTTTGTCTATTTTGCTTTCGAGTTTCTTTAGTTTTTCCTCAACCGTTCTTTTTCTTACCCCTATTTTTTTCTGAAGTTCCTCTCCACTCCATGGTGCGAGAATGGTACCTATAATAAAGCCAGAAGCCATCCCGATTATCCCGGCAATAATGACCCTCTCGCTTTTTGTCATTTTGCCTCTCCGGCGAGTTTTATTGCAAGTTGTGCCCCTTCTCTCATTGTTTGTGCTGTATGAAGAGGCAGGCCTGATTCTTTGAGCATCTTTCTTCCGAGTTCTTCGTTTGTTCCGGTTAACCGTACAACTACCGGGACATTAATGTCGAGTTCTTTAAATGCTGAAATGAGGCCCTTGGCGATATCATCACACCTTGTTATTCCGCCGAAAATGTTTACGTAGATGGATTTTACGTTCTTGTCAGAGAGAATTATGTTGATGGCGTTCTTCATCTTGTCTGGATTGGAACTCCCACCTACATCAAGGAAGTTCGCCGGTTCTCCGCCATATTTCTTTATTATGTCCATTGTGGCCATGGCAAGTCCTGCACCGTTTACAGCGCAACCGATATTCCCATCAAGTTTTACAAAGGAAAGCCCTTTTTCCTTTGCCTCTATTTCGTAAGGGTCTTCATAATCCATGTCTCTGTAGTTTAAAAGGTCTGGATTTTTGAAAATAGCATTGTCATCAAGTATTATCTTGGCATCAAGACATAAAAGGTTCCCATCTGTTTCCACGACAAGGGGATTGACTTCGACCAATTGGGCGTTCAGACCTTCAAAGGCTTTATACATTTTATAAAGACAACCTGCTACTTTAACTGCAAGTTTATTGTCTATCCCCAGTTTGAAAGCAACCTCTCTTGCCTCGTAAGGAAGAAGTCCGTATCGAGGATCAATATAATGCTTTACAATGGCATCAGGATTGGTTTTGGCAACTTCTTCAATCTCAACACCTCCCTCAGATGAGACCATAAGCACGGCTTTTTCACTTTTTCTGTCAAGGAATATCCCGGCGTAGATCTCTTTTTTAAATTCGGCGATTTCCACCACGTAGACCTTTTTAACCTCTATGCCTTTTATCTTCATACCGAGTATTTTTTTCGCCTTTTCAAATGCTTCCTCTGGCGAATTAGCAATCTTTATCCCACCTGCTTTTCCTCTTCCACCCACAGGTACCTGGGCCTTTATAACACATTTTCCGCCCAATTCCTCGCAGATTTCACGAGCCTCTTCCGGGGTTCTGGCTATTTTACCCTTTTTTACTGGTAAACCATATTTCAATAAGAGTTCTTTGGCTGCGTATTCCAGTATTTTCATGTTTCCTCCTTTGGCTGAGTGCAGGTTAATTATAACTCAAAATCATCGTGAAGTAAAATACAGCCCGTGAGGTCTGTATCCGTTAATAAATTCAATTGCCGACATTTCTTTTTTACCAGATGGTTTTAACATTAAGATTTCTATGATGCCATCTCCAGTTCCCACAAATAAACGTTTTTCCTTCACATGAATTTCTCCTGGATTAAGGCGTAATGTGTCTTCTGGCACTCTGGCTTTCAGGAACTGAATTATTTTATCCTTAAACATGCTTCTTGCACCTGGAAGGGGAGAAAGAGCGTGTATGAGATTTTTTATTTTAATAGCATTACTTTCCCAGTTTATCCAGAGTTCTTCTCTCTGGATTTTCCTTGCATAACTACCTTTTCCTTTCTGAGGCCTTGGCTCTATGGTGCCATTTTTTAGTCCTGAAAACGCTTTTTGCAAAAGCGATGTTGCTTTATCAAGTAGTATTTCCTCAAGTTCACCTCGCGTCATGTTTTCCTCTATTTCTACCTCTTCCTGTAACACTATATCTCCCCTGTCTATTTTATTGTTCATGATTATGATGGATACCCCTGTTTTTTTCTCACCTGCCATCATAGCGCGTATTATGGGGGCGGCTCCTCTGTAAGATGGGAGAAGAGATGGGTGAACGTTGAGCGGTGCAATCCTTGGCAGTTTTAAAAGAGAATCGGGAATTATATGCCCGAAGTCAAAGACCACATAGAAACTTGGAGATTCTCTCTGGATTTTCCGTATTATTACTGGATCGTCCAGCAGGGTAGTTTCTATTACAGGTAAACCGTGATTATGGGCAACCATAAAGACTGGTGTGTGCGATATTTTCCTCCCTCTACCTGAGGGTTTGGGAGAGCCTGTAATAACGAGTGATGGTAAAAGACGATTATCTATGAGTTTTTCAAGGAATTTTGATGAAAGGAGACCTGTACCAAAATAAATCCAGCGCATTAGTTATATTCTGGATGCTCTTTTCTCCATTTTGCAAGTAAAACTCTTCTCTTTATATCATCAAGCCTATCGACAAAGAGAATGCCATTTATATGATCAATCTCGTGTAAAAGGGCTCTTGCATAAAGTTCCTCGGCTTTTATACGAACTTTTTTTGTTTTTCCATTAGAGAGTTTTAGTTCTTCTGCTTCGACCTCAACATAGTAAGGCCTCTCCAATTTTGTGTACAGGCCTGGTATGGAGAGACATCCCTCTTCTGCTATGTCAGAGCCCTCACTATATACAACCTCAGGGTTAATAAGCACAATATCTTTTTTGCCAACCCCAATGTCCTTTAGATTAAGGACAATTAGTTTTTTAGGAACCCCTACCTGATGAGCGGCAAGTCCAAGTCCATTGGCATTATGCATGGTTTCTATCATATCCCTGGCAAGTTGTATAATGTCGTCTGTAATGGTGGTTATAATCTGACCCTTTTCCCTTAAGACAGGATCTCCAATTATACGTATGCGTAATACGGACATTATTCTGCCTTCTCAAGTATGCCCTTAATGGCTGTTTTTTCAAATTTAATGTTAGTATCCTGCGAAACTTTCAGGATAACAAATTTTTCGTCTACCTTGTTAACTACGCCAATAATACCGCCTACTGTAATAACCCGATCCCCTTTTGAAAGTGAAGCAAGCATTTCTCTTCTTCTTTTATCGGCCCTTTGCTGTGGAATAATAATAAAGATGTAAAATACCCCAAAAATAACAAGCAATGGGACCATGAGACCAAAAAGACTCCCTCCAGCACTCTGTGCTGCCTGACTTATTAAGATTTGTGTAAGTATTTGCATGTTATTTAGTATAAAGCAAATAGCAAGGATACAAAAAGCGGTGTTTATTATGCTGCATGATTGCACTCTCTTTCTACTTGACAGAACGATAGATATGGTTAAAAGTTTATAACATGCAGAATGAACATTTCTACAAAGATGAACTTACAGGTGTTTTCAATAGAAGGTATCTCCACATTGCTGTGGACAGAGAAATAAAAAGATGCAAAAGATACGGTGGTACGTTTTCCATTCTTATACTTGATCTTGACAATTTCAAAGAAGTAAATGACACTTATGGACACTTAAAAGGCGACAGGGTACTTGCTGAGTTCGCAATGGTTATTATGAATTCAATAAGGGACGTTGATATACCAATAAGGTACGGAGGTGATGAATTCATAGTCATTTTACCAAACACCGACGGGATGGGTGCGGAGGTAGTAGCGCAGAGGATAATAAAGAGCATGGAGTCGAAGGAGGTAGGGGGTATAAAGTTAGGTGTGAGTATAGGTATAGCGACGT
>JALVYB010000051.1 GCA_027038175.1 Caldifarciminota bacterium
ACTATTAAAAGATGCTTTAAGGAAGCCCTGCTAAAAGTCCTCGATATGAGAAAAATAGAGGGACAGAAAACTGAGAAATTCCTGAGGGAACGTCTCAATATTATCTCAAAAACCCTTCATACTATAGTTCAGATGAAGAAAAAAGAACGTAAAGAAGCAGAAAACATTTATAAAAGCAAGGGGATAGAGGAAGGAGAAACTCTCTCTTCTCTTCTTTTAAAACTCGATGTTTCCGAAGAAGTGGAGCGGCTCAGGTCCCACATAAAGTATTTCAGACAGATATTGAGAGAAAAAGGCAACGAAAAAGGCAAAAAACTCGACTTTTTATCCCAGGAAATAACAAGGGAACTTACAACCCTTGGTAGCAAGACACATAAACCAGACATCGTTCATGAAGTTATTCTCTTAAAGGAAGAGGTGGAGAAAATAAGGGAACAATTAAGGAATATACAATGATTAAGTATAAGCCAACCATACTTATTATATCTGCTGCATCGGGAACCGGTAAAACAACGGTGATAAGCAGAGTGCTTGAACTTGAACCAAACCTTTTTTACTCTGTCTCTGCAACTACCAGAAAAAAACGGTCTTATGAGATACACGGGAAAGATTATTTGTTCATCGATCGTGATACATTCAGAGAGTGGATTGAAAGCGGCAAATTACTCGAATGGGCAGAGGTCTACGGAGAATTCTATGGAACTCCCAGAGAACCCATTGAAGAGGCTCTTGCCATTGGAAAAAGCGTTATAGCAGACCTTGATGTGCATGGGATGAAAAAATTGAAAGAGTTTTACGGAGAGGATGCAGTGAGTGTATTTCTGTTTCCACCAGATTTTGAAACGCTCGTGGAGCGCTTAAAAGCAAGAGGTACAGAGACAAAGGAACAACTTGAAGAACGTATAAACAAAGCAAAAGAAGAACTATCCAACGCGCCACTATACGATTACTGGGTTCTTAATGATTCAATAGATGAGGCTGCGCATAGAATTATAAATATACTTAAATCAGCTGAGTGTAAATCGAAAAGATTGAATTTTAAAATTCCCTGATAATAATTTCCTCGCCTCTTCGCAACGATTCTCTAATTGCAAATGGAGTATAACTAACGTTAAAAATTTCTTCATACGGTATGGGGACCATTTTTGTCCTCATTGCCTTGATAACTGCCTTAACGGCTTCTTTATGGCCCTTATCTGGAGCGCTCTTTAACTTTTTTCGTTTACCATTTTCGAAAATATGAAGTTCTTTAAAATCATTCAACAGGAAACTTTTTGTGCCCTGATGTATCTCATAGTATTCCTTACTCAAATTTTTACTCCCCCACTCTGTATATACGATAGTGAACAGGCTACCATTCTCCATCTTCAATATAATATGAACGTTATCATCAAAATCAGAACGTTCAGGTATAGATTTTGCGAAAACACTTCTCACACGACTACGGGACAGATAAACAGCAACATCTATAAAATGACAAACCTCACCGACTATTCTGTCTCCTCCTATCTCCCTGATTTTCGCCCAGTGCTTTTTGTCCAGACTGCCTGCGTTAACCCTTACAATACCAGTCATGGGAGAATCTCTATCGAGAAGATTTCGAATTTTGCGCATAAAGGGCGCAAACCTTCTATTAAAACCAACGTAAAGCATTGCTTCTCTGTGCTTTTCCAAAAGTTTTGCAATATCAAACAGGTCTTCTGGATAAATGGAAAGGGGTTTTTCAACATAAACTGAAATACCTGCATCGAGTAACTGTTTTGTAATACTACCATGCAAATTATGCCTTGTCCCCACGATAACAAGGTCTGGATGCTCTTTTATTACTTCTTCTGTGGAGGTGGTGTATTTCTCAAAAGAGAACCTTCTGGACACATTGTAAGCGCTTTCTGGCCTTTCATTGCACACTATCTTGAGATTGACGTTCTCTTTAACGAGATGCGGAAGAATAAAACTTGATATAAAGGTACCCGCCCCTATGATTCCAATATTTAAAGCACCCTTTTGAGGAACTTTTTTAACAGAATTCTCAAAAGTCCTGTAAAGATTTGTGTCAATAGAATCCATTTTATATTTAAAAACTGCCCCCGTAACATTTCCCTTTCTTATCTCCTCATAGGCATTTATTGCATCTTCAAAATTAAACTCACGCGTAATTATCTTCTCAAACACTTCCCCTTTCTTGCGGGCAAAATCCAGAAACACCTTCATGTTTTCTTTTACATCCCATCTCACATGCTCTTTTGGGTAACGATAACCCAGTATTTCATAATAAGGGTCATATCTACCAGGACCATAAGACCTTGATACAGATAGTCTTACCTCCTTGTGATACATTGTGTCTCTATCCACATTTATTGGCAGAGCCCCAATGACCACAATCCTGCCTCTTTTTCTTACCTTTGACAGGGCATATTCGAGTGGCCCGGCATCTCCGCTCCCTGCCGCAACAACAACAAAATCAAAGTCATCCTCTATGAGGTCTTTCGGTAATTCAGATTTAACATTTAATTTTCTTGCCCTCTTTACCTTTGCTGGATTTGTATCCACGCCAAACATCTGTATCCCCGCAAAATCTCCAAGTAGTGCGGTCATTGAGCCTATAAGTCCAAGCCCGACAACAAGGCCCCTCTCTCCAAAAACAGCCTCTGCTTCCCTTAAACCCCACACTGCAATTGAACCAATTGTAGCGAAAGAGGCTATTTTAGGCGAAACATCTGGAGGCACCTTCACACATAGATTACGAGGAATTAGTGCTATTTCCTGATGGGACGCATACTCACTACCCCCACATGCCACAATTTCCCCTTTTCTGAACTCGCTCTCCTCATCTGCCACCATAACCTCTCCTGAAAGAGAATAACCAATAGGCATATATCTATCAATAGTCGTTTTTATAAGTTCTCTGGTTGTTTTTATACCATAACGCTTTGCCATTTCAAAAACTTTTCTGACTGCTTCAGGTTTTTTTCTCGCTTTCTGTATAATATTGCTCTTTAAAAGATTTACAAGACCAAGTTCTGTCCCTATACTTATCGCTGAATAAAGCGTTCTAACAAGTATAAATCCTGGCTTTATTTCAGGTGGTGGTACATCTATAAGTTCCATCTTTCCAGTTCTGATGTGTTGAACGAGTTTCTTCATGGATGGTAATTATAAAGTCACAGTTCTGAAAGTATAAGGGATAGGTTCTTTGCCTTCCTCTTGAACCCTTTTTCCTCGTAAAAATTCAATACCTCTTCTGCATCCGTAACAATACGGTCAAGACCAAACTTTCCCAATCCATGTGAAACCATAAGATTGAGGATCTTTTCAACACTTCTGGCCTTGAGTTTAATTTCTCCAGTAATTTCCGATTTTTCAAGTGCTTTTAAATAACTTGAAAGAGCATGTTCTGGTTCTTTCCTTTTTTCTCTATACTGACCATCTAAATAGTAAACTATACCTTCAAGATGGAAATATTGATTATTGGATAACTTCGATTTCAATGCAGCAATAGAATCCTCAAATTCAGTGAATTTTGCAAGACCCATTATAGCATATAAAAGCGCTACTTCAAGAAAGAGAGTACCATGAGGGTCATTAATACTGTCTGCAACTTTAAGTCCTTTTTTTGCAATCTTAAAAGCCTCATCAAACTCTCCTTTATCAGAATAAAGCATTGAAAAATACCCAAGCGCATAGAGAAGTCCCATCTTATCATTTATTTCTTCTTTTATGGATATACTCTCTACAAAATGTTCCTCTGCTTTTTGAAACTTCTCCCACTGCCTCATGAGTTCACCCAAATAAAATAAGTTGTTGGAAAGTCCCTTCCTGTCATTCAATTTCTTCCTGAGGGTTATAGACTCCACGAGATCCTTTTCAGCCTCTTCCCAGTATCCAAGTTTAGTCCTGGCGAACCCCATGTTGGCTAAAATACTTGCTTTCTGTCTTATATCATCGGTTTTTACAACATTTTCATAGGCTTTTTTAAGGTCCTCCAGGGCATCTCTGTATTTTCCCAGTTCAAAGGAGAAGACTCCCTTTGTGTTGTATATAAAAGAAAGTGCACGCACAAGTCTCATCTGTTCTGCCCAGAAAGCACTCTCCTTCAAGGACTCTATTGCCTTTTCATACTCTCCCAGATGGGTGAAAAGCAGAGCTCTATTATGATTTATTGCCATAAGGGAATGACTATGATAAAGTCCGCTGGCTCTTTGTAATGCCTCCTCTGTGACAGAAAGGGCTTCATGATATTTGCCAAGCCTCTCGAGGGCAACAGCAAGATTTGATAAAACTGTTACATAAAATGCACTATTCTTATCCGCAAGATATTCCTTTGCAAGAACAAGACTTCTTTCTGCTTCCTCATTTCTTTGTTCTCTCAAATAGCATATCCCGAGTGCATTATATACAAATCCTTTGTCTACATCCCTGTATTTATCCGGGTTAATCATATCAAGGTATTTTCTGGCTTCCTCCATTTTACCCATGGCAGCATGAATTATAGCACCAATGGGGTAAATGGATTTCTTTTCTTTCTCATCTGCTACTTTCAGGGAATTTTCAAAATGTTCAAGGGCCTTTCCGTAATTTCCAGTGTGAACTGCCACACTTGAAAACAGTGAGTAAAACTCAAATGGATTCAGTAACTCAGGACCCTTCTCTTCTATTTCTACAAGAGCTTTGTAAGCAGTATCAAAACTATTTACTCTGTTATGCTCCAGGGCATATTTCCACATGTACTGAACAAACTTTTCTTCATCACCAAGAGACTTTGCAATATCAGCAATTACCCTGTAGCGAACGATCTCGGGTATCCTCTTGTCCTTCTCCAGCACATTAAGAAGTATTTTTCTCAGTCGGGATAGCCTGCTTTTATCAATTTTATCCACAATCACCCTCTTAAAAAGATAGTTTTTAAACTTGATAGTTATACCAGGGAAAATGTCTTCATGTGTCCTTATATCCACAAGACGCGACTCGATTAACTGTTTGAATAGGCCCTCAAAATCTCTCCTGGGCGCGAGTTTAGAGTATACCCCCTCAAGAATATGTACCGGTATATCCTCTGGATAAATTGCGCATATATCTATGAGAGTCTTCACTCCATCCCCTTTAAAAGATTCGTAAAACTCACCTATTATATCCTCAAGTGAGTATATATCACCTGCAAAGGGCTTTTCAAGATCAAAATACTTTCCCCTCTGAACCAACCTGCCCTGTGCTTTAAGCCTGAAAAGGAGTTCTATCACGTAAAGAGGAATGCCCTGTGTTTTTTCACGGACAAATCTTAAAAGTTCAGACGAAGGGAAAGCCCCCAAAACTTCAAGTATTAAATACTTCAAAGACTCTTCTGAAAGTCCTCCCAGTTGAATATAGAGACTTGTGTCTTTGTCCATATATGGGAGAGTGAGTTTTTTTCTCGAGGTCGTTATAACATATGCGCCAGAAACGTCACTGGCAAGCAATATTGTGGATAGAAACTTTACAGTATCATCTCCGAGGGTGTCAATATCTTCAAATATGAGAAAAACTACACTACTTTGGGTGAGCTCCTTTATCTTTTCACTGATAAGATTTGACAACTGGTGAATTTCCATATTTTTACTTTCAATACCAAGTGATTTTGCAGTTAGACTTAGAGCACTGTACACATCTCGTGAGTTACTCCGCGGTATATTTACTTTTATAATTTCCACCTTCTCGCCCATCCCACCAATAAGCGATGAAATTTCTTCTATAAAACGGGTTTTACCTGAACCAGGGACACCAAAGATATTAATGAAAACAGGTTTTTTAAGACCTCTCTTTTCGTAAACAAAACTCTCGAAAACTTCAAGTTCCTCCAATCTGCCTATAAATGGAATATTGTGAGACAAAAAGCCTCTATGCGGATCTATTTCAAAGAGAATCCTATTGTCTATTTTTAATCTTTCCTCTTTCTTGAGCGGTGGGATAATTACATTCAGCACTGGAACGGTAACGCTTTCAAGTTCCATAATCCCACCTACAACATATCCTGACCCCATAAAGAGTTCTGCATCTAACACGTTAAGAAATTCAGAAAAACTTTCAACAACACTTTTCAGGTTATGCTTTATAATGGGAAGCGGTTCTGTGAAAGTGCCTCTAAATATCATGAAATTATTCTTTATTACCGGAACAAAGTACACAAAAACTCCAAGTTTAGACAGTTTTTGCACAAACTCTATAATTTTTTCTAAGTTTTTCTTATCCAACTTCACTCTCATCTCAAAATACACAGCGTCTTCAAATAGCGTAATACCCATAAGGGGGACACCAGAGTATCTTCCTGGAATAAACTCAAGTGGGGTCTTAAGTTCTTTCTTAAGGTTTACCACCTTGAGTAACGTAATCTCTTTATTGTTGCTTATTTTAAGTTGATATGGAATAAATTGAAGATTCTGTAATTCAAAATCATCTGTGAGTACCCTTTTCTCATTAAACGCATTATTTACCGCTATTTGTAATCTTCTCAAAAATTTCCTTTTGTAATTTTCTATTCCCCAAATCAATATATACAACTCTCCAAGGTTAACGTATACAATATTTCCACCAAGATTTGCAATTCTGTAGGCTATATTCTTTACAACCCTTTCATAATCCAGAAGAAGTATATGAGCAGGCTCATCACCACTTAAAACTCTGTTGACCTTCTCCTCTAAAATGGGGATTTTAATTTTGAGAAGTTTTAAAGGTAAATTTCCCTTTTCCTTTATCTCAAAGGGGGTATAATAAATTCCCTTTCTAAGCGTCATTATCTCTTTTGAGTACTGCTTTCTTAATCTTCAATTTGGTTGAAGATATAAGAGGAGTAAATCCATCATCAAAGAAATAGAAGTACCGGGTTCCTATCTTCCCTTCGTTTTCAAGAATTTTCAGGAAAAGATAATCCCCGGCTTTTATTTCCTCCGATTCCTTCCTCTGGGATAATACATAAAGAAAAGATGATTCCTCATATGAGAATACAACCCCACCTGCTACAGGCCACCCATCTGCTTTAAAAATATAAACACGAGACCATCCCGATGGGGAAAACAAAGTGGTAACATCCCTCAAAAACGCGGCCTCTCCTATGGAAAAAATACCTTCTTCTGAAAGAGTAAGTACTTCATCAAGCAAAAATGCAATATCTTTTTTCCCGGTCTGTACAGAAATATCAACTTCCACATCTCTTTCAACTTTTTTCATGAGTTTGATGGCTTTCCCTTTCAACTTACCCTTTTCGCGGTAAAGCATCCTATCAAAATCCTCCATGAGTTCTATTTTGTTCACATTGTCTGTGTGTTCCTTCTCAAAAACTACGTCCATGTTACGTCCACTCTTTTCCATCGCCCACAATGTTGACGAATTTTCCAGGACTCTGGGAAAACTAACCCTGTGAAACCTATCAAGAAGGAATTCAAAAATTTCTTCTTTAACAGAAGGGTCTGCGAGTATATCTGTTATTGCCCTTTTCAAATCGGCATTTACAGTGGTCACACATTTTTCTTTAGAATCAACTGAAAGCGGCAAAAACCCAACCACTTCACCATTGTTTTTAAGGACATAAAAGTCGAAAAATTCCTTTACACCGAAATAATCATATGAAAGAAACACCCAGTGGGGAGTGAGAAATGGATTTTTCTCCTGTGTTCTGTTCAAAAGACTTAGCCATTTTTCCCTGTAATCCCAGATTGAAAGGGGGTCTTCTATCCTTTCAATCTGTATGTCTACCGCCTTCTTCGTTTTGGCCATCTTATTACCTCCAATTTTACTTTTGCCACACCTTTTGAAACAAGCCCTATCTTAAGGGCAGCCTTATATGAAAGGTCTATAATCCTCCCTTTTACAAATGGACCTCTATCATTAATTCTTACAACAACGCTTCTGTGATTTTCAAGATTGGTGACCTTTACAAGGGTCCCGAAGGGAAGCCTACGATGTGCAGCAGTGAGTTTCATGGGGTCAAAAATCTCACCTGATGCAGTCCTGCGGCCCTTAAACTCTCTGGAATAATATGAAGCATACCCCACCTGAATCCACGTTCCCTGAGGGGTATATTCAGTACACGATAAAATGGATAAAATAATGGCAGTTAAGACAAAGAAAAATCTTTTTTTCTCCACATTCTTAATATAAAACCTCAATCGGGAATTGTCAAGAAGGAATTTTAAACCTTAAAACATAAAAAATGCCAGGGCCCAGAATTGAACTGGGGACACCGGGATTTTCAGTCCCGTGCTCTACCAACTGAGCTACCCTGGCGTATGGTAATAGTATAAAGGCAGAGTGTCGGATTTTCAAACATTTTTCAAGGTTTTATTTGCCAAGTCAGGGTTATGCCATTAAAATTTTAACGTGGCAACAATTCAAACCTATAACAAACTCTTTAGAACCTTAGAGGAAAAGGGAGCGGAGAAAAACCTTCTCCTCCTCTATGGAGAAGAGGATTATCTCAAAAAGGTCACCTTATTAAAACTGGAGAGTTTTTTGAATACAAAACGTATTGTGTTTTTTGGGCAGGACTCATCTTTTGAAGATATCGT
The DNA here is from genome assembly GCA_027038175.1 of Caldifarciminota bacterium. GTDB lineage: Bacteria > Hydrothermota > Hydrothermia > UBA1063 > CAJXJZ01 > CAJXJZ01. Next base: position 8,535 of record JALVYB010000051.1, read on the forward strand.
CTCTGAAGTTATGAATACAGGCCTATTTCAATCACAGAAACTCGTCGTGATTTATGAGTTTGAAAGATTGAAAGAAAGAGAAAAAATACTCTCGTTAAAGACCTCTGGCAATACATACCTTGTATGTATCATATCTTCTTCCTGCGACAAAAAGAAGCAAAAAAACATCCTCCAAAAAGCAAAAAAATATAAGCATATTCAAATTCTTGAGTTTAAACCACTTGATGCTATGGGATTTAGGACATGGGTAAAAAGCAGATTTAAAAAGAGAAATATCCATATAGATGAAACAACGTTTGCGCTTCTTTTGAAGTATCTTCCCTACAATCTCACCCAGGCTGAGAAAGAACTTGAAAAACTGTTCCTGTACATGGGTGATGAAAATTTGCTCAGGCCAGAGCACCTTAGAGTATTATCAAGAACAGATGAAGGCTCTCTTTCTTCTCTCTTAATTGAGCACATGGGGTTTGAAAAGAAAAACATAGCGCACATATACAACTTTATAGAGTCCTTGCGGGTAAACGAATTGCTTTATGAACTCGAAACTCATGTTACCAGAATTCAGGATACACACCTTGGAACTTTTTTCTCCGATAGATATCGCAATAAGTGGAGATTTACTCCCTACAAAAAAAACAAAATGCTTCATACGCTCAAAGACGCAGGTGTGCTTGAACAGCGGTTACTTAACATTGAATATGCCACAAAGACATCACTCCACAATGAAAAAATCACCAAAGCCTTAATTATCCTTTCACTTCTGCCATGAGATTGTTTTTATATCTACTTTTTACCATAAAACCTGCCTCTTTCGAGAGTATTTATCTTATTGAAAAAAAGCCCCTGGATTCTGCACTTTCTAAAATATATTCATACCAGAAACATTTACCGGATTCTGTGGTGCTCGATTATGCAATCACTCTCTCATCAAAAAAGGTGTCAAATTACACCTTCAGGGAATTTATGCAAAAAATGCCAGCGATTCAAAGAGCCCTGCCGTATGTTGATAGTATTTACTTTTTATATGCAAGCCACTTCTCTGTATATGACAGTCTTCTCTATAACTATTTGCGACTGAGCCTTTTTTCTCTCCCACGCGAGAAAATAAACAAAAGGTTACTTGACTTATTCAAAAAGTACAGGAAAAATAGCAGTCTCGTTAGTGTTCTGGCATTCTATGCTTCAAGGTATAAGGCTAAAGAGGCTTTGCACAGAATGCTCCCATACATAGACAAAAATCTTGACAAACTGGATACCAGCATACTTTTAATACTTGCACAGGATTTTCTGGACAGGCATCGTTTAAACAACCTGAAAAAAATTTTAGACGAATTGTCAGGGAGAAAGTTAAAGCATAAAGAGAGTGTTGAATTGTATCGTATTAAAGGCTTATACTTTGAAGAAAAAGATAACATTGACAGTGCCCTCATTTACCTTACTCTTTATACAACCGCAAGTTCCCAGATTGATATGAACATATCCAGACATCTTGTTTCCCTGTACATTAAAAAAGGACTTTTTGAGGACGCCAAGAAAACTCTTCTACCTCTTATATCCATGTCACCTTTTGACGCCGAATTAAGAAAACAAGCAGGTTACATATATTTTATGACGCAAAACTACGATTCAAGCCTTATAGAATACCTTTTAGCAAAATCTCTACTTCGGAATGACCCACAGGTATACTATTATATTGCCAGAGTTCTCGTTCGAAAAAAACTATATAAGGACGCACTCTCTGAGATTAATAAGGCTATAAAAATAGAAAAACGCTATTCGTATCAACTTCTCAAAGCCTTTATCCTTCTCAAAATTGGTTACCTTGATGATGCGGCAAGACTTCTGCTTGTTATAAAAAGACAGGGGGCTTTTGACCCATACTACTATTACCTTACCGGACTTGTTCTAAAAGGGATGGGGAGAAAAAAACTCTCCTATAAATACCTCTTGAAATCCATATCTCTGGATTCAACAAAACCTTTAAGATACATACCACTTCTTTCACTTGCTTCTGATTTCAGGGATACTACAATTCTAAAAACCGCTCTTTCTAAGGTAAAAACATTGAAACTTACAGATAAGGACGACCTTTTTGACGTGGCTTATGCAGCCCAGATTTTAAACGATACTCTTCTTGCGGACTCAATTTACACTCTTCTTTTAAAAATAGACCCGCAAAATGCCTTGTATCTGAATAACTTTGGCTACATGTACCTTGAAAATGGAAATATTGACAAAGCAAAAAAATACATAGAAAAAGCCTACAAACTTAACCCACATGATCCGTACATAATAGATTCCTATGCGTGGCTTTTATACAAACAGGGAAAAATAAAGGAAGCATATATTCTATCAAAGAAAGCGGTTAAACTCGCAGGAAAGGATAGGGAAATAAGGAAACACTATCGTATTATAAAGAAAGCATATAATGGGAAAAGATAAGAAAGTTATATGCATTACAGGCCCTGCCGGCGCGGGGAAAACCACTCTCACAGAATACCTGAAAGATAAAGGCTACCATATCATAAACGTCGATTCTCTTGGTCACAAAGCACTTGAAATTGTAAAAGAGAGTATCATAAGAGAATTTGGAGACGTACTTGATGCCAAAGGTCACATTGACAGAAATAGGCTAAAGTTGCATCTCAGCACGCCTGATGACTGGGAAAAACTTGAAAAAATAACCCATCCTGTTATAAGAAAACTGCTAAAAGAAGAAATATTGGAAAGCAAAAGTGACAAGATCATTGTCGATGCTGCAATACCTTTCAAACTCAAGATAGATAAACTCTGCGACGTTATCATAAAAATCACGGCTCCCAGTGAAATTCTCATACATAGATTAAAAGAAAGAGGAATGACTGAATCATTCATCCAGGAGATTTTAAGAAGGCAGGAAAACGAATTTAAAGAACCCAATCACTGGGACTTTGTCATAAATAACGATGGAGAATTACAGGACTTTTTAAAAACAGCACTCAGTATAATTGAACAACTGTAAGATTACTTCATAAAATACGCATCAATCTTTATAATATCCATGTGATTCTGGGGGGACGATTCAAAATCATAAGAAAAATCGGGGAAGGTGCCACATCCTTGGTGTACCTTGCAGAAGACTTTAAAGATAATAAAATATATGCCCTCAAAATTTTAAAATCTGAAATTCAGTCAGAAAAAAATGTCAAAGCCTATGAACTTGCGAAAACCTTATCTCATCCTGGAATAGTTCGGGTTTATGAAACAGGCAAAATAGACGGAAAGACTTTCATTCTCACTGAATTTGTTGATGGAAAATCCCTTGACCAGGTAATAAACACCCTGAAGGAAGATGAAAAAGAACAAATTGCTAAAGAAATAATTGAAGCACTTGCATATGCTCATAACAAAGGTGTAATTCACAGGGATTTAAAGCCCCAGAATATATTGGTTACAGATGACCACCATGCAAAGTTAACTGATTTCGGGCTTTTAAGAGCAGAAGAATCAACCATGACAATGACCGGTGAGATTGCTGGCACACCTGCATATATATCTCCTGAAGAATTAAAAGGGGAAAAACCCACATTCGCCTCGGATATTTTTTCACTCGGAACGGTACTGTATGAGTTATTCACAGGGGAACATCCTTTTAAAGGTGAAAGTATTTCAAGCCTTCTTTACTCCATTCTTAACGAAAATCCAAAAGAGGTATCACGTATTAACAGAGAAGTCCCGGAACGTATATCAAAAATTATATCAAAATGCCTTATTAAAACTCCTGACTTCAGGTATAAAAATGCAGTGGAACTTTTGAAAGACTGGGAATCTAATAGAAAAATAAAGATAAAAGACCCGGCAAGATCAAAGAAATACAAACTGGCCATGCCTATCCTTTTATTAGTACTGCTTATCCTCTCTGTATTTTTAATTCTAAAAAGAGAAAACGGTACGATAAGCAGTGTAAAAATCACCGGTTCTGTAATATCAGCATACGATAAAAAAGGACACCTTCTCTTTAAAAAGGAAACAGGAAGTGACATAACAGCCTCTCTTATAGTTGACATTGACAAAGACGGTAAAAAAGAAGCATTAGTGGGCACGCATTTTTTAAAGACCCTCCCGGGAGGGAAACGCATACCCGGAAGGGACACAGCAGTAATCTATTGTTTTTCCAAAAACGGCAAAATAAAATGGACTTATAAGGTGAAGGATAAAATTATTTATAACAAGCCGGATATTCTGGTGGTTGACCGACTTCTTGTGCCTGAAAACATGCAAAACAGGCTGATCATAGGGGCAAGAGCAGGTAAATGGTTCCCATATCTTTTAAAATTCATCGACCTAAATGCAAATAACGCTCCGCCCGGTACTTTCTGGAATTCGGGCTGGGTTTTCGATATAACCGCTTTAGACATTAACGATGACAGCGTACCGGATATTATAGCAGGAGGGGTAAATAACGACCTTGGCATGAAACCCGTGGTATTTGCACTTAATGGCAAAGATTTTCAGGCACAATCTCCTCCATGGCTCGGTAAGGAAATATCCGAAGAGCATGGTGTTTTATTCTATACCCTTCTCCCCGGCTCAGACCCGGTGAATGACATATGTAGCGTTAAAAATGGACTTTTCAAAATTACTACCCGTAACGGTAAGATATTCTATATAACCAGAGAAGGTATTTTGCTGAAAGATAGAAAACTTCCTGAGAATACTATAAATATCATAAACACACAGAATACGCTACTAAAAAGGATTAAGGCGGCAACAGACCTTTCGAGAGAAGAGAAAATAAACGATGCTATTTCTGAAATAGACAGAGTGTTACAGGAGACATCCTACAAATATAGGGACAATCTCTATCCACTCTATGCCTATCTACATCTGTACAGGGGAATCTTAAGGCATACAGAAGGTTTCTATCAACTCACAATTCAGGATTTTAAAAAGAGCGCAAGCCTTGACAGAGAATTCGCAGCACCATGGCTTAGACTTGGTTTTGTATATTTCAGAAGGTTATTATTTGAAAAAGCTGCAGAATATTTTAGAAAATCGTATAGGTTAAATTATGATCAATGGGCCTATTTTTATTCCATGCTAAGTTATGCATTATCTGGTAACGCAGGAGAGGCACTTTCAATGCACAAAATCTATGCTAAAAAGGACGATGCTTTTTATATTTACTTTTCTTCCTTACTCTTTTATATCACAGGTGAAGCTGATTCTGCCCTCTACTATGAACAACTCATGACATCAAAGTATCCTGAGGTTGTAGAGGATGCACCGTATATTAAATACGCAGTTATGGTAGATAGAGGCGATAAAATCCAGGAAAAGGACACTGTGTTTTTAAAGAAGTATCCAGACCTCTATGGGACATATCTTTACAGAAAAGGAAGATTTAAAAAAGCAGTCTCAGTGCTTGTAAACGGAAAGAAGGAAATTCTTAAAGATATAAGTGCACTTTCATTTATCCAATTATGGAGAACGTATTATTACCTTTATCTAATTTACCAGCAGACAGGGCTTTTGAACAAAATGCGCGCAGCGAAAAAGAACTTTGAAAGAATAAAAATTAAACCTGTTATTAAAGCAAATGGCTTTTATAGAAATAGATAATAACATATTTGAACTTACGAAACCAGAACTAATAATAGGCCGCGATGCAGATTGTGATATAGTTATAAAAAACTCTTATGTTTCAAGGAAACACGCACGCATATTTAAGGAAAAAGGGCGTTACCTTATAGAAGACCTTGGTTCAAGATATGGCACCGTTGTGAATGGATGTGATGTAACCTCACCTGTAAGCATTGAAGATGGCGACATAATAATGCTGGGACCTGTGAAAATCGTGTTTCATGAGGAGAAAAACACTGAAGTAGAGGTAAATACACAGGAACTTTCGGATTTTCTAAATTACGTGACCACAGCCATACCAGCAGAGCAAATAAAATACGTTGACCGCCTTAAGAATATACTCTCCTTATATAAAAAACTCGTTACTCAGAACAGGATGTACCGTTTTTTCCTGGAACTTGCAGAGAAAATTCACAATTTTAACTATCCCGAATTACTTGATTTCATACTGAAAGAGAGCGTAAAGATTACAGGAGCAGAGCGCGCCATTGTAATCAGGGTAAAAGCCGACATGACGTATGAAATTGTCGCATCATTTGGCAAAATGGACATGGAAGACGATACACTTCCGTCATCCATTGTAAAAAAGATACTAAAGACAGGAGAACCTGTTATTATTGAAAACGCTGTGGAAGACCCCTCATGGGGTATGAATACCAGTATATTGGCCATGAACATAAGGTCAGTTCTGGCATTTCCGGTTAAGGAAGACAATAGAGTACAGGGTATTATTTACATGGAAAATAGAACTGTAAAAGGTATTTTCACAGAAGAACACCTTGAACTTGCAAAAGAGTTATCCACTCATATAAATTCTATTTTAACGCTTTACCGAACTGACATAACGCGAAAAAGCATAAAGGAAAGAATCAAAGAACTTCAAAGGGCGTATGATTTTTCTGATATGGTAGGAGAGAGCAGGGCTTTTTTAGATATACTTGAACTTATTGTGAAAGTCGCTCCTACCGATGCCCCTGTCATGCTTTTAGGAGAGAGCGGTACGGGAAAAGAACTTGTTGCAAAAGCAATACACAAAAACAGTAACCGAAGAGAGGGGCCATTTGTTGTGATAAACTGCGCAACAATACCCAAAGATTTGTTTGAGGCAGAACTTTTTGGCTATAAAAAGGGAGCATTCAGCGGTGCATATAAGGACAAAAAGGGCAAGATAGAGATGGCTCATGGTGGTACGCTCTTTCTGGACGAACTTGCAGAACTTCCAAAGGAAGTTCAGGCAAAACTCCTGCGCCTTATTCAGTTTAAAGAAATAGAGCCTCTTGGAGCAACAGGCAGTAAAACTGTGGATATCCGCATTATAAGTGCCACATCAAAACCACTCAAGGAATTACTTCAAAAAGGGGTGTTCAGAGAAGACCTTTATTACAGGCTGAATGTTTTTCAAATACCTCTTCCACCCCTTAGAGAGAGAAAAGAAGACCTTAGAGTGCTTATTGAGTACTTTTTAAAGAAACACGGTAAAGCAAATCGCATTTCCAAAGATGCCTTTTCTCTCCTTGCAAATTATGATTTTCCCGGTAATATAAGAGAACTTGAAAACATCCTCATAAGGGCCATTGTACTTGCAGGTCCTGGCAATACAATAAAACCAGAGCACCTCCCAGAAGAGGTGAAAAATAAGAACTTCCCGGATTACAGAGACCCTGAAAAAATCAAAGAGGCTCTGAAAAAAGCCAACATGAATATCAGCAAGGCTGCTCGAATACTTGGCATATCAAGAAGACACCTTTACAGACTTATGGAAAAGTACGGTATAAAATAAAAAGGGGCTCCTTTTTAAGGAGGTAGCATGGGGGGAACGGGATAAGGAGCCCCTCAGCGTTAACTTAAAACCACCACCCTCCCTTTATAAGTTATATTATCTCCCCGTATAACATAACTGTATTTCCCGGGGTTAAGACCGACTTCTACTTCTTTTCGTCTGTCCATATCACTCACTTCAAAAACTATATTTCCAGCCCTGTCCTTTATATACAAAAGCGCATCCTGTAGTCCTTCTCCCCTGAACTTTATTTTTCTATTTTTCACAACCACCATAAAAAAGGGCATCTTTTTCTACACCTCCATTATAGAAGGGGAGGAATTGGACCTCCCCACGACCTACCTACCTGTGATGACGACCTTCCCCTTAAAGGTCTTATCTTCGTATTTCAGAATATAAAGATACACGCCTTTTGCGAGATTTTTCACTGTTGCTCTGTGCAGTCCCTTTTCAAGCAGTCCATTATACACTGTTTTCACCTTTCTTCCATCCACATCGAATATACCGAGGTATACATCACTCCTCTGTGGCAAATACATACTCAGAGTAATGGTATATGTTGAGACAGAGGGTATTCTGAAATCAAACGCATTCCTTTTATGGTGTTCCTCTATTCCCGTCGCACCTGCTGTAAACTCGTATGTGACAGAAGGAGCATTTTCAGGAGATGACTTTGCATTACCTGCAACATCATAGATAACCACATAATAGTGAACAGTATCGTAGGCAATGTTCACCTCTGGAATAAATCCACTATACGCCCCATCTGAGAATACAGCGTCCATTCCCACAAACCCTGTATCCTCCATTCTTCTATAATAGAATCTTACATTCCCGATACCTGAGAGTGAATCTGCTGGATAGACCTTGACTTCAAATGGACCTCTAATAGATGTATCCTGAAGGATTGTAAGTGAGTCCACCCAGGGCAGTCCTCTATCAACTCCAAATGTCACAACCTGACTGTAATCACTCGTGTTACCAACAGAATCCTCTGCCCTTACCCTGATATAGAACTTTCCATCAGATGAAGGTGTGAATATAAATGTCGTGTCAAGTGAAAAAGTGTCAACAAGAAGACTGCTAAAGGCACTGTCTTCGGATATTTCCACCCTGTAAAATACAGGGCTCTTGTAATTGAACTCTCTGTCATCTACAAGTTTTCTGAAGATGTTATTATGAGAGGTTTTGAGTGATTTGAGTGAAACAAAACCACCTGGTTGATGTGTGTTGTTCAATTTACTCACATGATTCCATTCTATTTTCACAGAATCTGCATTTATCCAATCTCCATTATGAGGATTCAGAATTTCCACCTTATCCGGTGCAAGGGTATCAACCTCAGTCTGAATAACATAAACTTTACCGTCATAGGTCGTTGCATACATTTCAATGTAATTGTCACGATTAATATCTCCCTCTATTAGAGACACAATCGGCTCACCCAGGTCAAAAACTGCCCTTTGAATGAAACTATCCGGGGTGATTTGTGTAAATGAATACACCTTTCCGTCCGATGAAGAGGCAAATATTTTAGGTTCTGCCATGTTATCAAGGTCACCTACCACCACGTCAGTAAAGTATCCATCATCTGTATGACCGATTAGATCGTTACTATCGTAAGTTACCATGTAAAGGTTACCAAGTAGCGAATCTCCTACAAACAATCTTCCGTTGGAGTTCCCATAGGGATAGGGAAGAGCCTTGAGTAGCATTACATTATCCTGCCCGTTGAGCACGCTGAGAATATCAACAGCGTGATAACCTGGCGACAGGTCCACTTTATATACATGTATACCCTCAGACGTTCCCACTCCCATAAATAGATTTAAATAATTACAATCGTGAATAGCTATAATACCTCTCTCAACCCTGTTTACAATTCCACTTACTGGTAGAGTTCCTTCATAGACGGAATTTGCTCTCCACCCACCGTGATTTTCTATCATCTCGTAGTGATATACATCTTTGTTTTCGCTGGCATTCAGCGATATTAAAATACCATTCGCTCCATCTCCATCCATATCGGATATAATAGCATCTTTTGCAAGATTATAAGTCTCAGAGGCTGTGAGGAATGCTGTATCCATGTGCCACATGGCTCCCACTTTGTAAATTTTGAAAATATCCTCTTTCCCATTCACAACGAATAGTTCCTGCGTTCCATTATTGTCTATATCTCCAGCACCAAGGGAAACCGCACCACCTGGTATTTCCACAAGCCCCCTCTTTACGTATCTGCCCTCCTGCCATTTAATCTGATAGAGACTGTCAGATGCCACGTATAATTCAAAATAACCGTCCTTATCAAGGTCTCTTATTACGGGATATGCTGTGAATGTGTCCTCAAGGTCAGTTACCAGACTCTTACTGTAGTATAAATGCGCTGAATCAGAAGTACTAAAGGTTTTATGCAGGATAACAGCTCCCCATACAGTATCTATATAATCAGAGCTTGAAAGCACGAGGTTGTAATAGCCAGGATCGCAAAGTGTATCAATAAACTCCACCATAATCCTCCTATTCAAGTCTATTTCCTTAATAGAACCTTTTATTACAGTACCGGTCGCATTATTAAATATCCATACACCTTCAATTCCATCAAGATTACGTCCTATTATTTGCAGGAAGAAAGTATCACCGAATGCCACACTCTTATTGGACACCTCATATACTTCAAATGGTTTCTGATGAGCTATTTCCTTCTCCCATATAAACCATATTTTTCCATCATCAGGTATGGTAAAGACGAACAATTTATCCATAGTGGGATAGAACATATAGGACAAAGCCTTTACTCTACTTGCAACATTAAAGGTTGTAATATCTCCATTTTCAACGTTTATTGAATATATAAACCTTCCACCTGCCACAAATACCTCTGCCTTTCCATCGTTGTTTAAATCTCCTGCGATGAGTCTTCCGAATGGATTAATTTCCCTCATAAGAACATCCTCTTCCCACCAGAAAGTTCCTGTATAGCGGTAATAGATTTTACTTACAGTGAAATGGTAATTACCTTCCTCATATTTTGTGCCAGTAACATAGATTTCCTCATCACCATCTCCACTGGCATCTGTAACTATAATGTATTTATAGTTTACATCTTCCTCTCCGCTGGCAATTGTATCAATTATGAAGCTATCCTGCACCTTATAAAGGCTGAGGACTGCTCCATAACCCGTCTCTGTTGTATCTGTCCCTGTCGTGATGTATGCCCGTACTTTAGTGTATCCCTGAGCATCCCCTCCATCAATTCCATAAATATTCATAAATGCAGTGAGGTCAACACTATCCTTTAGCCATAGCGTATCATTCCGTGTAAAGATAAAGAGCCACCCTCCCTCTGTACCAGCCAGAACCTCATTTATTCCGTCATTGTTAATATCCACTGCTGAGACAGCATTTATATCTTTGTTATAAAGAAGCATTGTATCTGCAAGCCATGCTCCTCCGTTATATCGCAATTCATACAATGCTCCCCTTTCATTGTTATAACCTGTGGCAACAAACACCTCACAACTTCCATCACCGTCTATATCCGCTGCCTCAAGGTCATGAATTGAATCTTGCGCCAGATATATGGTATCACCATTGGAAATTACGGCACCGTTTGACAATCCTATAAAATCAAAATAATCATTCCCAACGTTTCCAAATACAATGTCTTCTGCTTCACTTCCATAGTTTACCGGCTTATTAGCTGTATCCACCTCATACCACATTCTCTCCGTATAAGGCTCATTCACAACCAGAGCACCCTTAAGCACATTGGAAAAAGCCCTTTTGTATGTTACCTGAATATCATAACGCCCGGGTGGCAACATCGTACCATCAAGGTTAATTTGCAGCCAATTATCAGGGTTCCACAATATATTATCAATTGTCATTATCTTATTACCATTCTGGAGAATATCCACATTTAGCATTAATCCATTAATCCAATAAAAATTAAATCCGGAACCATAAATATTAATGATATGTGAGGTATTGTTGTGATTTATAACAGAGGAAGAGACCCTTGTTATATGGATCTCCTGAAGTGGCTTTTTTTCCACTCTGAAGACCTTTCCATTTGACATGAATCCATATACTTCAATCTTCCCATCTTTATCAAGGTCACCTTTCAGCAATGCAACAGGTCCATTGTCATCATTCATTTTAACACTATCCACAATATAATAATCTCCAGGACCATTCCAGGCAACTTCATATATAAATCCAAGACTGTCGGCGGCCCATATCTCCATCTTTCCATCATTGTCAAGGTCTCCCTCCACCATACTCGTAAATGGGCGCTCACCTGCTATTATTTCATTTGAATCATACCAGCTACCTGAGTAATATACCTCTTTCAGAGAGTGATAATCAGATATGGCAAGGGAGTTTTTGAATAAAATACTCCTTAAATACACATATCCGTGATAAGATGATGTGTATATATTATCAAAACGCAGTTCCCCATATTGTAATGTGCACCGTTTCACAACGGCGGCCGAATCGCTGCTTCCACCCGTAATGAAAAGAGCCGGCGTCGTCCGAGGACCCAACATGTCAAGGAATCCCAAACCGGTAATAGAGGCTCCTGAGCCTGAATATAATCTTCTATGGTATTCAGTCATAACATATCCATCAGGTCCCATTTCCCAAATATCAATTTTACCATTGCTGCGTCCTGCAAAAATATCCAGAAGTCCATTACCTGTAAAATCATAGGCTAAAGTACTATTAACAGCTCCTGCATAATCAATCTGGCTGAGGTCAGGAAAGTTTACCCTTGAATAGGAGTAGGTGCCACCTGAGTACTTCACTTTGTAAACGTTGTGGTCATCTGAGGCTGCATAAAGGCACATGCTCCCATCTATATCGTGACCATAATAGAGGCCTCGAATAATCCCTGGAACATTCAGTATATCTAACACCTCAAAAGAATCCAGACTATATACATTCAGTTTATAAAGGTGGTTGCCTCCTATGTAAATTTCCGATGTTCCATCTTCATCAAGGTCACACAAAACGGCTGCGCGTATATGATCAGAAATACTATCTAACTGATAAAATCTATAAAATCCCCCTTCGTCATAATAATAGTGGTAAAGATTATTTACAAGAAGAGCATTTCTTAAAGTATCTGTTCCGTTTGAACCTGAGACTATCAAATCGTAATAACCAGGTTCGGGGAAAGTATCCGAATCAATGGTAAGTTCACCGTAAGTATAATTATATAATGATGTATTTACTTGAGTTCCACTTTGCGTATTGACAAACTTTACTGTTACATCACTGCTAAAGCCCCGTCCATATATGTACACGTTATTAAGCCTCTTCCCGATATTCACATTATCCTGATTTATTCTGTAAATCTCAAGCCCTTTCACAGGTGCAGGATAGTCCGCCCTGGTTATCCGATAGATGGTACCTGTACTCGTTCCGGCATATATCTCGAGTTTGCCGTCTTTATCCATATCTGCATAGGAAAGTGCAATTGCATAGGCATTTTCAAGCCTTATATAAGCCCTGTGCATCAAATCAGGAGCACCATATACCACCTCACCATGATTGTTTGGTACATATACCTCGTTCTTTCCATCATTGTCAAGGTCAAGCACCTGTATTTGCCTGAAATCCCCACTTTCAACAAGTCTGAAGTACTCATTCCAGGATGTTCCGTTATACTTGTAAACAAGAAGTTCATTGGGAATGTTTAAAGAACTATAGAGTTCCAGTTGACCATCATTGTCTATGTCACCTATTGCAAGGCTTATAAACCCGCCAGCATATGGCCAGTATTTATGAACTATTACATTTGATGTGAGTACTCCACCACTATAATAAACCTTTACTAGCCTTGCATCATCCCAATCACTGAGATTACCAGTACCTATATAAGCCTCGTTCTTTCCGTCATTGTCTACATCTCCTATTTTTACATCGTGCACCCTTCCATAGGGAAGTGAAAGGCTATCCACATCGTAGGAGGTCCCATTGTATTTAAACACGTAGAATTTGCCCTTACCTGAAACCGTACAAACCTCTCTTTGACCGTCGTTGTCTATATCTCCTATGTCAATACCGTTAAAATTGTTGCCTGTTGAATAAAGGGTATCAACATTCCAGGAAGTGCCATTATAATCAAATCTTAAAAGATACCCTTTAGTAGAACCGTTTCCAATAGAAACGTACATCTCATTCTTTCCATCATAATCGGCATCACCGATTGCAATGTAACGGGCATCTACCGTTGCACTGTAAATCTCATCCGTATGCCAGATGCCATCATACCAGATTTTATACACCTTATTGTTGTAAGAGGTTGCATAGAGTTCTACCTGTCCATCATTATCAGCATCCCCTTCTGCCATGTACCTTACATCATCACCTATATTTGCAATACTGTCTTTCTTCCACCATTTATGAGTGGTATCAAGTTCTGCAACGAATACACTCTTTAGAAGAGTATCAGTATAAACTATGCCACGCACTGAGAGGTAAACATCGTAATAGCCTGCCGAAAGGGCACCTGCTGGTACATTAAAAATCATTCTATTGTCTGAGACTATGGAATCAGGTTGTATGCTGAATACATCATTACCTGATGTATCCACAAAATTCAGAGAAAGTTCACTTTCTGCATACTGGGTAAAACCATGACCGTAAATTTGAAGTTTCCTCTCTGCGCCTCTATTTAACACCCCAGGATAAAGTGCTGTAAGGGCAAGAGGTTCTATCTGGTCAGGGTCTATTTTAAGAATATATCCATCTTCTGCCCCTGAGCCGTAGGACTTTGTCTTTCCTACAATTACTATTTTACCGGAATCATCTGTGGTAACTCCGTATGCTATGTCAATATCAGAGCCACCATAAGTGCCATACCACACTGCCTTTCCGTCGCTTATACGGGCAATAACCACCAACATATCATAACTACCTGAACCGAAAGATGTTGTGAAACCTGTAATAACAGCATAACCATCTGGAAGATAGGTAATAGAGTTCGCTTCATCGTTGCCAACACCCCCATAAGTTCTCGTCCAGAGGGTATCACCGGTACTATCATTCAGAGCCAGAGCCCACATATCATGTCCACCTGCGCCATAAGATGTGGTATAGCCAGCGACTATTAAAGTTTTATTAGACAAAATAGCACTATAAGCAGCATCTACACCTGGTCCACCATAAAGTTTTGTCCAGACGGTATCACCATTTGAAGGATCAAGTTTCATTATCCACGCCTGAACATAATTGCCAAAGGAATAAGTAAAACCAACCACATAATAATAACCTGAAGAGTCTATCACAACCTGCCTTGCAATATCAAGGCTGTCTCCACCATACGTCCTTGTCCATATCGTGTCACCTGCTGAATCCATTTTAACTATGTAGAAATCACCACGAACACCGTAGGAAGTGGTATAGCCTACAAGTACGTAATTGCCATCTTCATCAACTTTTATATCATTCCCTATGTCGTATCCACCTCCACCAACCACAGCATATCCAAGTGAATCTCCTGAAAGAGAAAATCGCTGGCTCAGGACATCAGATAAACCTGCCCCTGTGGAATAGGTATAGCCTGCTGTAACTGCAAGTTCTCTCCTCTCATCAAATGCTACACTATACGCCTGCTCATCAGCTGCATCCCAGCCCCACATATGCGTCCACACCGTGTCACCGTTTGAAAGCACACGTAAGATATAACTGTCATAGTTTGCCCCACCTGTTCTTCCCTTTGTTCCCCCACTTACGAGATATCCACTGTCTCCTACTGGAATCACTCCCCAGAATATGTCCGTCGTATCTGTTCCATACGTCTTCTGCCATATGATTGCCTGGTTATTCCCTGCCCATAGGGCTACAACAGACAACGCCATGACAAAGAACACACGCCTCATAAAAAACCTCCATTTTGTAGTAATAAAGGCAATTTTGATGCCATAAATATTAGTAACTGAATAAGAGGAGGTTATAAATTAAAGAGGTATTTCACTCAGGTGAATGTCACACTACCATGTCACACCATAAATTTTAAATTCCTATACAGCAGTAAATTAGAGTGTGACATATATTCGGGCTAAAAGGGACATGGTCACAGGATTATATAAACAGTTTAACCTTACTTAGTGGTACATGCTCAAAATAGATATTGTCTATTATGAGTCCCGGAAGAGGCCGAGCCACCTCACCCGGTGGTTCTTTTTCTATTCTGTAGTACTTCTCATATTCTTTCTTAATCTTCTTCTCTGGAATGGCAAAAACAAACACAGGAATTTTGTAATCCTCTGCAATATTAACCACAACACGAGAACCTATTTTATTTACAAAGGTTTTCTCAAATACAGCATCTGAGCCAAGTAGAACGCAGTGAGATTCTTTTATAAAATGTTCCAGCATCATATCCACGCCAAGAACAACCTCTATCCTGCTTTCTGCAAGTTCTCTGGCAAGCAACGTACCCTCCATATTGGGCCTTGATTCTGTTATATACACGGTTTCAATATTTCCTGAAGAAAGTATTGCTTCTTTTACCTGTGAACTTCTTGAATAGGTGAACACTTTTTTACACCCTTTAAGATGCTTAAGTGCCTCTTTTAGAACTCGCTTTTTGTTCTTGTTTATACCTTCAATGAATTCGTCCAGTGAGAGAAGTTTATTTTTGATAACGCTATCGTAAAAGGTATACAATACGACGAAGGAAGGATAATCGTTTACTATTTTATGGAAAACACTTTCTTCTGTTAATGCACCACTCTTATATTCAGCATAAACTTCTTCAAGGACCTCAAGCGAACCCTTTACCCTGTTTTTATCAGGCATCCAGTTCTTCTTCAAACAATCTTGCAAGGGCAAAGAGTCGGGACTCTGAAAAGGCATTTGACATAAGTTGAAAGCCAAGCGGGAATCCTGCTTTTGATTTCCTACGTGTAGGTAAGGAGATTGCAGGAATACCGGCGAGATTGGCTATTGTGGTGAAGATGTCAAGAAGATACAATGAAACAGGGTCTTTAATACCTTCACCTAATTTTGGTGGAAATTCCGGGGCTGTTGGAAGGAGAATAGCATCCACATCCTGAAAAGCCCTGTCAAGATTCTCTTTAATCAGTCTTCTTAACTTCTGAGCCCTTGCGTAGTATTCATCATAATAACCGCTTGATAGAGCAAATGTTCCAAGAAGGATTCTTCTTTTCACCTCTTTTCCGAATCCCTCTCCCCTTGTTTTAAAGTACGTATCAATAAGGTCGTCTCCTTCTATCCTGAGTCCGTATCTTACTCCATCATACCTTGAAAGGTTGCTTGAAGCCTCAGAAGTGGAAACTACCTGATAAACCACCACTGAATGCTCGGCGTGAGGCAGGGACACCTCTTTTACTTCAATACCATAACTCTTAAATTTTTCTATCGCTTCAAGTACAGAAGATTTTATTTCTTCCTCTTTAACCTTCTCTAAAAGTGCATAAGGCACTCCGATTTTGAGGATACGTACATCGAGTTTTTCGGGTGAATACGACTCTACAGGATAAGAGGTGGAGTCTTTGGGGTCATATCCGGAAATATGTGAAAAAACAAGCTCTGCATCCTTAACACTTCTTGTTATTATACCTATCTGGTCAAGGGATGAGGCAAAGGCAACAAGACCAAACCTTGAAAGCCTTCCATAGGTAGGTTTGAATCCAACAGTACCTGTATAAAATGCAGGGAGTCTCACAGACCCTCCGGTATCAGAACCGAGGGCATAAAAAGCATAACCTGCTGCAACCGCAGCAGCAGAACCACTGGATGAACCACCGGGGACGTGACCGGGAACCACAGGGTTTTGCGTTGCTCCAAAATACGAATACTCCCCCGTTGAACCCATTGCAAATTCGTCAAGGTTGGTTTTGCCTATAATAAGGGCATTCTGCTCTCTTAACTTCTTTACAACAGTCGCATCATAGGGAGCCCTGTAACCGAGCAAAATCCTTGAGGCACAGGTTAATGGCATATCCTTCACTGATATATTGTCTTTTATAGCCACAGGTATACCGGAAAGAGGGGATAAAAGATAATCAGGATACGATGCATCCAGTTTTTCAGCCTCACTTATAATTTCTTCCTCATCCCGCAGTGTTATGAAGGCATTTATCCTGTCCTCAGTGCGTTTTACATTTTCCAGTACGTATAATACAAGGTCTTTGACGTCAAATTCCCTGTTTTTTAACCTTTCATGTATCTCTAAAAGAGACAGAGAGAAAACCTCATGCATTTTTCAGTCTCCCGAGGTGTTTTATAAGCCCTTCAAGTTTGTTTTTAAAATCAGCATACTTCTTTTTCTCTTTTTCCACAACCTCTTTCGGAGCCTTGCTTAAAAAATTCTGGTTATTTAACTTTGCCTCCTGCTTTTTTATAAGGTTCTTGAGGCTCTCTATTTCTTTCTCTGTCTTGGCTATTTCCCTTTCTATGTCAACCTGAGGCAAATAGACCCTGTACTCTCTTCCATCAAGGTAGAATACAGTACTGAAAAGCCCCTCCTCCATGTGCTCCCTTATCATTTCAAAAAGACCCAATTTACGAATATACGGCTTTTTATCTAATAACTCTGTGATTGTATCACCATTGTACTCGAGAAATACCACTTCTTTCCTGTTTAAACCGAACTCACCCCTTATCTCCCTCACAGACTCAATAACCCGTATGATTTTCTCCATCAGCACGGCATCATCTTTATATTCTTTATTATAATCAGGCCAGTCAGCAATAATAATCGCTTCTTTTTTGTTCTCAGCAGGGAGATAACTGTATAGCTCTTCTGTAATAAAGGGCATAAATGGGTGAAGGAGTCTTAAAAATACATCAAGTACAAATACCGCTACGGTCAAAGCAACATCCTTATCTCTCCTACCCTTTATTATTTCAAGATAAAAGTCGCAGTATTTCTTCCAGAAGAAGTTATATAATGACCACGCTGCTCCGTTAAAATCAAAGCTCTCTATCCCATCTGTAACAGTTTTTACTGTCTTTGAGAGTTCTGTAAGTATCCATCTGTCTTCAATTTCAAGTTCATCCTCAATATCCTGAAACCTTTTCAGATTAACATCCTCTGTATTCATAAGCACATATCTTGCAGCGTTCCACACTTTATTGGCAAAATTCCTTCCAACCTCCATCCTCTCTGATGAAAAGATAATGTCCTGCCCTTCCGGGGTTATCAGCATCATTCCCATCCTGACACCATCAGCCCCGTATTTATCAATGAGTTCAAGTGGGTCAGGTGAATTGCCGAGTGATTTTGAAAATTTTCTCCTTTTTTCGTCCCTTACAATACCATGGAGGTACACCGTCCTGAATGGTTCCTGTCCCTTAAAGTGGTAGCCTGCCATTATCATTCTGGCAACCCAGAAGAAAAGAATATCCCACCCTGTTACAAGAACATCCGTGGGATAAAACTTCTTTAGAAACTCCGTTTCCTCTGGCCAGCCAAGTGTGGAAAGGGGCCATAGCCAAGAAGAAAACCATGTGTCAAGCACATCTTCATCCTGCTCTATATTCGTAGAACCACACTTAGGGCATTTTTCTACTTTATCAACAGAGACTTCAACATGACCGCAGTCTTTACAGGTATAAACAGGGATTCTGTGTCCCCACCATATCTGCCTTGAAATACACCAGTCCCTCACATTTTCAAGCCAGTGAAAGTATATTTTATTTGCATACTCAGGTATCAGCTTTATATCCCCTTCCTTAACTCCCTTAATAGCGGGTTCGGCAAGGGGTTTCATCTTTACAAACCATTGAGAAGAGAGATAGGGCTCTATGGTTGTATGACACCTGTAACATGTTCCTACAGAGTGGGTATAATCCTCAATTTTTTCAAGATATCCGGCTTCTTTAAGGTCTTGAACTATCTTTTTCCTTGCCTCGTATCTGTCAAGGCCTTTATAAGGGCCTGCATTCTCATTCATACGAGCATCTTCATCCATCACTATCACCCGTGGGAGATTATGTCTTTCCCCTATTTCAAAGTCTGTCGGGTCATGGGCTGGGGTGACCTTCACAGCACCGGTACCAAACTCCTTATCCACTGCCTCGTCTGCAATAATCGGGACCTCTGGCGATACGCCTCCCCTATCCCAGTCAACAATGGGCAACCTGACCTTTTTACCTATAAGGTCTTTGTATCTTTCATCTTCCGGGTTTACTGCAACAGCAGTATCTCCCAGGTATGTTTCAGGTCTTGTGGTAGCAACCACAATAAAACCGGAGCCATCTGTAAGGGGGTACTTGATATACCATAGATGACTGTGCTCCTCTTTATACTCAACCTCATCATCTGCAAGGGCTGTACCACACCTCGGGCACCAGTTTATTATTCTCTTTCCCTTGTAAATAAGCCCCTCATCGTAGAGTATTTTAAATGCCGTGAGAACGGCACGGGACATATCAGGGTCAAGGGTAAATTTTGTCCTTGACCAGTCACAGGATACTCCTAATTTTCTCAACTGTTTTAAGATAATACCACCGTATTTTTCTTTCCATTCCCATACTCTCTTTACAAACTCTTCCCTTCCAACATCAAATCTCGTTTTCCCTTCCTTCGCCAACTGCTTTTCTACAACATTCTGAGTTGCAATACCTGCATGGTCAATTCCGGGTTGCCATAGAACTTCGTACCCCTGCATTCTCCTCGCACGCGTTAATATATCCTGAATTGTATTGTCCAGCACGTGCCCCATATGGATTATACCGGTAACATTTGGTGGAGGCATCATTATTGTATATGGCTTCTTCTTGCTCTTAGGATTTGCTTTAAAATAGCCTCCTTCTTCCCACCTTTTATAAATCCTATCCTCTACCTCTTTAAAATTATATGTTTTCTCAAGTTCCATTTATTAAAATTCCTCCTCTTCTTCATCTCCCCAGAAGTAAGATTCATCTTCCTCTTCTGGCTCAAGTTCAAGTTCAATAACCTTCTGCTCAAGTTCAGAAAGCATATCTCCGTATTCTCTAAATAAGCTCTCTATATCATCCTGTGAAATTGCCCCCTCAAGTGCATCCTCAACTGTGTCCAGAATATCTTTCTTTAGTGAGATAACCTGATTTTGAAGGTCATCTATCCTCTGTCTGAGGCTCGCATACTCTTCCTGATCTTTTAACTCATTAATTCTGAAAAGTAACTCTTCAATATGGTCCTGCCACCCATCAGGAAAATCTGTAACCTGTGCCCAGATTCCCATAATATCCTCAAAAGAAAGTCCCATTTTATGCCTCCTTTAAAGTTGTGTCAGGTCAATAATATACATAATAAGTCTAATACTGTCAATAAGATATGTTCCAGTTTTTACAACGGTGGGGCACAATCTTCTTCCATATAAAAAACGCAAGCACATCCATGTCCTTGTATTCTTTAAGCGTTTTCATACATTGCCTGAATATGTCGGTTCCACAATCGCAATACAAGCAACTTAAAGCTGTAAAAATCCAATCTGAAAAATCTGTAAAATCCTTCTTGAACAATTTATCCACTATCTGACATATTCTGAGGTCTTGCTCCTTACCCCTGCATTTTTCGCAGGCTTTTTCCAAATGACCATCAAGCAACAAATCAATTACTTCTATCCAGATACGTTCATTTTTACCTGCATTATTCAGAATAAATTTAACATTATCTACATCACCGAAGAATTTAAAGGGTATGTGGAATTTTGCCAGCATTTCGCTATTCAGGAAACCCGCTTCGCGTAATTTTTCAAACTTACCTCTTACAGCGTCGTAATCATTTAGTTTCATATAAAGCGTCAAAATGGGGTGTAACACCAGATTTATACCGTATATAAAGGCAGAATCAAAATAATCATTAAAGCTCTGCTCGAGGTATTTTTTTGCATCCTTTACTTTATCTTCAATGAGTTTAATCTGGCCAAGTCTTAGAAAAACCCATGCTCTTAACAGTCTATCCTCTCCAAATGTCAGTGCTTTCTTAAGATATTTTTCTGCCTCTTTATATCTATCCGTTGAAAAGTATACCCAGCCTATATTAAAGAAAACCGTAGCTTTTTCACTATCGCCAGTTGCGTATTTTAAGCTCTCCCAGTATATATCAAGCGCCTTCTCTTTATCCCCTGTCATATCATAGTAAATACCCAGGCTTTCGAGATACAGATACTTATCTTCAACTTTCATATATTTTTCATAGGATTTTAACCTTTTCAGGACCTCCCACATCCTGTCATATTTTTCCCACAAGTCATAGACCCCGGCAAGGCTTAAAAGCAGTTTCATTTTCCGCGTCTTTTTTGCACGAGGGAGAAGATCAAGCAGAATTTGTTCGGCTTCTTGATATTTGCCGTAATGCTGCAGCAAAGCAGCCTCAAGATATCTCTTTTCAAATTTACCTTTAACTCTACCTCTTATCCTGGCTGCCTCTGTATGGAATCCCTTTCCAAGATAATCAAAGAAACTCTTTGTCCAGTATTCATCTGCTTTTCTCCATGCTCCTCCTCTTCCATATTGCAGGGCAATCATATAAGGAGGGTAATTCTTCCTGGCAAATAACCGTGCAAGTCTTCTATGCATAAATTTTCTCTTTATTCCAAGAATACCTGCATATATTACCTCTCTCAAAAGGGCATGACGAAATGTATATACTCCTTCATCGACTGGCACTACAAAGCCCAGATTGACAAGACGGGTCATGTCTATTTTTCTAAATTTTTTAGGTACTACCTCCAGGATATCCTTGACTTTAAATTCAGATCCTAAAAGGGATGCATATCCAACAAATACTTTCTCTTCCGGGGTGAGCATATCATAGCGTGCAATAAGAAGGGAGAAAGCATCCTTCGGCACCTCCCCCAACCTAAATTCCTCAAGATAATTTACACCATTTTTTTCTACAATAAGTCCGCGGTCTTTAAGATACATTACAAGTTGTTCAACAAGGAAAGGAACCCCATGGGTAATATCGTAAACAGTGTTAAGTAAAAATTCATCCACATTTCCATACAGCAATACCGCCATATACTCCAGCGTGGCCTCTTTTGTAAACGGTTCTAATGAAAACATTTCAAACCATGAAGTATCCATGTCATTGATATATTCCGATCTCATAGTTCCGAGCATTAAAAGCCCAAGTTGCACAAGTTTCTTCACAGTATCTCTCGAAATAGAATCAAGCCAGTGGAGGTCATCCACAACAAGCATATCCACCTTGCTCTCTCTAAGAGTCTTACTTAAAACCTGAGGCAAATATATACGGATTGCTTCGGGCTCCACCTTTCTCCCTGTCTCTAAATCTACAAGTAGTGGATATTCATTTTTAATTTCATTCGGTAAGTTCTTTATGAGACTGATTACGCCATTCAAAGGGGGTTGCGTTGGAAATCCCCTTATTACCAGATACTTGTATCTTTTGTTTTGTAGTACATGCATAAGAAGAGTGGTCTTTCCCACACCCGCTTCCGCCATAACAACAATGTTCTTTCTCGCATCAATTCTATCATTTAGCATCTTTTGCTCACGCTCTCTGTCAACAAAACGGCGTGCTCCATTTGCATCCGTCTTTCCCAGAAGATTGTATACCCCGATACTTTTTGTTTTTCCTTTAACATTCACTACACCAATATCCTCAAACTCGTACTTTCTCTCCAGACCATACCTTATATCCTCTGTTAGCAGGATGTTATCTTTTGCCATTGAAGCGAGTCTCGCGGCAATATTTATACCATCACCGATAAATGTAAGTTCCTTAAAATACTTTCCCCCAACAATCCCGGTGTAAACATAATCGTAACTCAGCCCAATACCAAAATCTACTTTTTCTGTCAGATAGTCCTTGATGGAAAGGGAAGAGAGAACGGCAAGTTCCTTTTCCTTTCCTGTTGCCACAGGGTATCCATAGAAAAGCACAACCATAAATCCTTTGGGATACGGAACAACTTTACTTACATACACATACGGCAAATATGTTTTTACAAAATCAATCACACCATCCACCATTTCGATTTTTTGCGTATCAACTCTCAAAAAACCTGTAACCTGTGGCCTATATGTAACAAGTTCATTTTTGTGCCTCTTTCTTTTATACAACCATCTGGGAGCAGTAAAATCACCCAATTCTCCTTCCTGAACAAGTGAAGAAAAATTCCCTCCCTGCGTATTCTCTTCCATATTCATCAGAGTATGCACAGCATTTCCAGTAGGTATCACATCTTTTCCATAACTCGTATTTAAAACATTCAGGCTGTAATACCCACGTACTGCCACCACACGCGACTTCAAACTATATTTATTTAATACTTCAGAATTGAGAAGGCTTTTTAAAATTTTCAACGGCGTATCAGGTGGTAAAGCAGCAAAATACGCGTCACCAGCGAGTTTAAAAATAAATCCAGACTTCTGGCGTATTTTTTCTTCCTGTTCTGTGAAAAATGCGTTTAAAATCGAGGTAAGTTTTTCAACACCGGTCTTACCTTCCTGCCTGAGTTTTTCACTAAATGTAGTATAGCCGGCTATGTCCTGAAGGACAAGCCAGCCGAAAATATCAATTTTCTTCAAGAGATTACTTTATAGATATTTTCTCGGGTCAGTTATCTTACCCTCAATAGCAGATGCCGCAACAGTATATGGGGAGGCAAGGAATATTTCAGCCTCCTTTGACCCCATCCTTCCTTTGAAATTTCTGTTGGAAGTAGAAATAGCGACTTCACCCTTTGCAAGCACACCTTCATGTGCCCCAAGACAGGGGCCACATCCAGAATTGAGAATAATAGCACCTGCTTCCACAAGGGTTTCAATAATACCTTCCTTCAAAGCGGCCTTATAAACTTCCCATGAGGCAGGCAGAATAAGTAGTCTCACGTCTTTATGTACTTTTCTTCCCTTTAAGATTTTCGCTGCCATTTCAAGGTCTTCAAGTCTTCCGTTGGTACATGTACCAATAAGTCCTTGGTGTATTCTTTTACCCTCATATTCCTTAACAGGAAAGACATTGTCAACAGTGTGAGGAGCGGCAATCTGTGGCTCAAGATTTGATACATTAAATTCAAGCACCTTTTCGTATTCTGCGTCTTCATCCGGGTAAATTGCCTCAAATTCGCCCTTTGCCCTATCAGAAATCCACTCAAACGTCTTTTCATCAGGGGCTATGTATCCGTTCTTTGCTCCCATCTCTGCAGCCATATTGGAAAGTACCATCCTTGAAGACTGAGACATATTCTTTACAACCTCTCCAGTAAATTCAACCGACTTATAAGTTGCACCATCTGCTCCAATTTCTCCTATTATATGCAGGATTATATCCTTGGCGGTTACACCTTCAGGAACCCTGCCCTTTATCTCAATCTTAAAAGATCCAGGCACTTTTAGCCATATCTCCCCTGTTGCCCATATTGCTGCAACTTCACTTCTTCCTATGCCAGCAGAAAAAGCCCCAAATGCACCATACGTGGTGGTATGAGAGTCAGCACCAAGGATAACATATCCCGGTAAAGCATAACCTTTTTCAGATAACACCTGATGACATATTCCGCCTTCTGAATTCACGTCATAAAAATGCTTAACACCCTGTTTTTTTACAAACTCTCTTATAATCAGGTGATTTAAAGCGTACTTTTCCTGAGCAGCAGGCACCACATGGTCAAGAACCACTACCATTCTGTCAGGGTATTTTACCCTGCTCGCTCCCATCTTATTAAATTTGCCTATAATAGCAGCAGTATTGTCATGCGATAGAACAAAATCGGGTTCAACAGTAATTATTTCACCGACTTTTACCTCCCTTCCCACTTTTCTTTCAAATACCTTCTCCACAAACGTCTTTCCCATTTAAACCTCCTGGCTTTGTATTTATTATAACCCCAAATGCATATTTCGTCTAACCTTTTGTCCAGACAAAAAGTTGACATTATAATTTTACCTGTTCGGGGCGTAGCGCAGTTTGGTTAGCGCGCCTGGTTCGGGACCAGGAGGTCGGTGGTTCGAATCCACTCGCCCCGATTTTATGGAGGGAATATATGAAGGTAACTATTATTGGTCTTGGATATGTTGGAATTACGACAGCAGCAGGACTTTCAGAAATAGGACATGATGTAGTGGGCTATGATATAGACTCTTCAAAAGTTAAAACATTGAAAAAAGGTACATCACCTATATTTGAACCAGGGCTCGACGAACTTTTAAAAAACAACATTCAAAGAAAACGTCTGGATTTCACCACATCTGCTGAAGAAGCAATACATCATGGAGATATAATTTTTATTTGTACTGGAACACCATCAAGGGAAGACGGAAGTGCTGACCTTACACAGGTGGAGGGTGCGGCAAAAACTGTAGCAAAATACATAAATGGGTATAAACTTATTGTGGAGAAATCAACAGTACCTGTGAAAACCGCCCAATGGATTGAGAGAACAATGAAACTTTACCTTAAGAAAAAGGTAGATTTCGAAGTCGCTTCCAACCCTGAATTTTTAAAAGAAGGAGACGCAATACGTGATTTTCTCAAACCAGATAGAATCGTCATAGGAGTGGGCTCAAAAAGGGCAGAGAGACTTCTAAGGGAATTATATAAACCCATAAAAGCCCCCATTGTGGTGACAGATATAAACACAGCAGAGATTATAAAGCATGCTTCAAACGCCTTTCTGGCTATGAAAATCTCATTTATCAACATGATCTCAGATCTCTGTGAGGCCACAGGAGCAGATGTGGAACTTGTTGCAAAAGCAATGGGTATGGATAAACGCATAGGCAAACAGTTTCTGAGGGCCGGGATAGGTTACGGAGGTTCATGTTTCCCAAAGGATGTAAAAGCGTTGTATTACGTGGGGAAGCAATATGGGCTTAATTTTGAACTTCTGAAAAATGTCCACGAAATTAATGAGTCAAGAATAGATGTTTTAATGGAACATCTTAAAAACGCGCTCTGGAATTTAAAGGATAAAAATATTGTTATCTGGGGACTTTCTTTTAAGCCAAATACTGATGACATAAGAGAAGCTCCAAGCCTCAAGGTAGTAAAACGCATTTTGGATGAAGGTGGGAAACTTACACTTTATGACCCTGTGGCAATGGATAATATGAAGAAGGTATACCCGGAAAACCATCCATACATAGTCTATGCCAGGGATATGTACGACGCTGTGAAGGATAAAGAAGCACTGGTCATTCTTACAGAATGGGATGTTTTCAAACAGGCAGACCTTCAGAAAGTAAAAGAACTCATGCTAACTCCTATAATAGTGGATGGAAGAAATATCTACAAACCACGCAAAGTGCGCAGAATGGGATTTGAATACTATCCGATGGGAAGGCCATAATGCCAAAAGTTTTAATTACAGGTGTTGCTGGATTTATAGGTTCGCATCTTGCGGATAGGTTTTTAAAAGAAGGGTATGGAGTTATTGGTATAGATAACTTTCTCACAGGAAGAGTTGATAACATAAAGCATTTAAGAAACAATCCATCTTTCGTCTTTATTGAAAATGACCTTGGAAGGGAACAGGCATTCGACTTTAAAGCCGATATTATCCTGAATTTTGCATCACCTGCTTCACCTGTGGATTATTTTAAATATCCTATTGAAACTATGAGGGTAAATGCGTTTGGTGCATTAAACATGCTAAAACTGGCAAGAAAAAACAATGCTGTTTTTGTTCAGGCTTCAACTTCGGAAGTATATGGAGACCCTGAAATCCACCCACAAACTGAAGATTACGTTGGACATGTAAATCCCATAGGACCGAGAAGTGTATATGACGAGGCAAAAAGATTTGCCGAGGCCCTTTCCATGTCCTTCTTCCGCGAATTTAACACAAAAGTTCGAATAATAAGGATATTCAACACATATGGTCCAAGAATGAAGAGCAATGATGGCAGAGTCATTCCCAATTTCATTACACAGGCACTTTCAAATAAACCTATAACCATTTATGGAACAGGGAAACAAACCCGCAGTTACTGCTACGTGGACGACCTTGTAGAAGGGATTTTCAGGGTAGCCACATTGGATGGTATTGACGGAGAAGTATTTAATCTTGGAAACCCTGAAGAGTATACGATTCTGGAAACGGCTGAAATTATAAAAGAAATAATAGGTTCAAACTCAGAATTAAAATTCCTCCCGGCTCTGCAGGATGATCCAAAAAGACGGTGTCCTGATATAACAAAGAGCAAAGAAATTTTAGGCTGGGAACCCAGGATACCCTTTAGAGAGGGATTAATTAAGACAATAGAGTATTTTAAGAAAAATGGGTAGATATCAAAACGTATATCTCGCCATTATTTTCAATATACTCGGTCAGTTATCGCTTAAATGGTCTATGATGCACTTTAAAACGTTTTCACTATCTCCCTTTAGAATTTCAAAAATTCTCTCTCTCCTTTTTGCTCCATATTCTATTCTGGGTATACTGCTTTACGGCATAAGTGCTATTTTCTGGATGATAGCCCTCACAAAGGTTGAACTATCCGTTGCTTACCCCATGTTAAGCGTCGGGTATATCATTATTTTTTTCATCTCAATTCTTCTCTTTGGAGAACCTTACAAATCGATTAGACTTATAGGCGTAATTTTAATTGTGTTTGGGGTATACTTTATATCGCGATGAAGCTGAGTATAATTATACCGTGCTATAATGAAAAAGACACGATTTTACAGGTCCTTGAAAGGGTGGAGAAAGTCCCGGTTAATAAAGAAATAATCATAGTAGATGACGGGTCAAAAGATGGGACAAGAGATATATTAAACAGATTAAGAAAGGAAAAGCCCCATCTAAAAATCATCTTTCACGAGAAAAATAAAGGGAAGGGAGGCGCAATAAGGACTGGAGTTGAACATGCAGAAGGTGACTACGTGATTATTCAGGACGCAGATTTAGAATACTTCCCTGAAGATTATCCCAAATTACTTAAACCTATAGAGGAAGGTAAAGCCGAAGTTGTATATGGTTCGAGATTACTCGAAAAATCCAATCCCAAAGGCTCTCTTGCCTATTATCTTGGAAGATACTCAATCAACTGGGTCGTAAATCTACTTTTTGGGACAAAACTCACAGACACCTATACATGCTACAAGGTTTTTCCAAGAGAACTCATAAAAAGTTTTAATATAGAATCGCGTGGATTTGAACTTGAGGCCGAACTCACGTCCAAAACTCTGCTTTCAGGCAAAAAGATATACGAAGTTCCGATACGATACGCTCCTCGTAGTGTGGAAGAAGGTAAAAAGATTAACTGGAAGGACTGGTTTAAAGGGGCATGGGCATATCTTAAATACCGCATTAAGGGTAAAAGGAGTTTGAAAAATGCCGGGTAAGAAACCCAATAAACTGAGGAATTATCTTAAAACGCTTCTTTATATACTTGTTATCCTGACTCCTGCCCTTTCCTATTTTATATTTATACTACACAAAACACATTTTCCAATGCTTGATACTGACGGCTACAACTACATATGGTTCTGGAATGTGCTTGCAAGCGGGAAGATACTTCCCATGCAAACAACTGTTCCAAAACCACTTATGGTTTTCTTCTATGGCATGCTTGCCACACCTGGATTGCACATTATAGAAGCACTTAAACTTTTGATTATAACTGCCACGGGATATGGAATTTTTAAACTCTCATACAGGTTAACTGAAGACTATACTCTATCTTATCTTGCAGAGATTATCGTGTTTTTACTGCCCATGACCCTGCAAAACATGGGTCTGGGAAACAGCACCTTCATGGTGGCACCTTTTTTAATCTGGGCTGTGTACATGTATATAGAAGAGCGGTACTATCTTGCTGCTTTTCTTTTACTTATCGGTGGTCTTATCCGTCCTGATGCGTGGGGAATTTCCATCCTTTTAATTCTACATTATCTTATTGCAGAACATAAGTTTAATTTTGCACTTCTTATAGGTATTATCGCTCCTTTTTTGTGGATGACCTTTGATTTTTTCCTGACAAAAGACCCCTTCTATTCCTTTAAAGTAATGAAATACTACATGACTATTTCTGGCTTTCAGGTACTCAAGGCTTCCATGCTACCTGCAAAATGGAAAGAGGCATCTCTCCATTTTATTGGAACTTACGGCAGTATTCTTCTTGTACTTGCCTTTTTATTCAGCTTTTTAAAAAGGAAAAGAGAAACCTTACTCATTTCGTTTGTAGCCCTCACGCTCTTTGCACAACTTACAGTTTCTGTTCTGAGAGGTGGGCTTTTTATGGACAGATTTGCCTATATAACAGGTATTATGCTCCTTATGCTTGTGCCATTTTTCTTAAAGAGTATATTCTCATTCACCTTTGAATGGATTGCTCCGTTTGTACTTGCTGTGTCAGCAATCTTTATTTTCTTAGGACTAAAACCCATGCTATATAATGTTCAGAACATTTTTATGAGTGAAAAGCTCAAACAGGAAACGTGCAGGGAAATGGCACCACAGGTTAGCGTAATTGATGATAAAAGAGTACTCATGCCTGCAAGAAGAATAGGGATGTTCGCCTTTCTCAATCACAAAGCCTATACTGACAATATTATTGATGAAAGAAGATTTGTTGCAAATAATTTGCGTCTCTCTGACATAGATTATATAGTGTTTATATTTAGAGACTTTGTTGGCAGGGCATCTTATATATTTTCTCCGTTATATCAAAAAGACCTCTTAAAAACGGGAAATATAGTTATACAAAAACTCTATACCACGCCAAATGGTTTTGGAAAGATTTTCAAGGTTTTCGTTTTAGCAGAAACACTACAAGACCAAAAAGCCCAAGAACAATCTCCGTAACTGTAATATTAATCCTTTCCAAAAGAGCAATAAACGATGCGATTGAGGAGACCACGCCAATTTTTTTCAGTAAAATTGTTAATATGCCCTCTCTTACTCCCAGCCCACCAGGTACAAACACAGCAAGCAAGCCCAGAAGATAAGAGGATGAGAAAAACTCAATCGCCTTATAAAGAGTAATATCTATTCCAAGCGCCTTAAAGAGCACGTAAAATGAAAATCCGTAAAAAAACCATGCTAAGAGATAGCCTAAAAACAAAGCCACTATTCTAAACAGGCTAATGTTCAGTTCCATAGGGGTTTTTCTCACCTTCATAGAAACCCAGTTAAGTAGTTTGTTAAAAACGGGGGGATAAAGGAAAAACAGTGTTATGAGCACAAGAATTATCACCACGTATAGTGGCATGTACATTGTAAGAATACCAGCTGTTATGACAATCCCACTTACAACCGATAAAGACTGTGACAACAAAGAGGCTGTAATAGCCACTTCTGATTCTATTCCTGCACCTTCAGAAAGATAGGCAAGTCCCACAAGTTGCCAGACCTTGCCCGGAATATATCTACCCAGGGCAGAGAGATAAAATATGCTTATGGCGTCTTTTATGCTTATCGCGTGTTTACCACTGTTTACAAGTATTCTCCAGAGAATAACCACATAAACCTGCGAAAAAAGTAATAATAAGAAGGACAGTGCAAAAAGCGTTTTGTTTATGGATCTAATTTGGGACCTGATTGTTTCCCAATTTATTACAACATTTCTGATAAGAAAATAAAAAATCGCTACAATGAAGATATATACTAACGGTTTAAGATATTTTTTTAACCTCTTTATGAAACTCCTCCCTGCTCAAAATTCTAATGTTCTTTGCCAGAATTTTGTCTTTTTTGAATTTAAAATCAGCAACAAAGTAGCCACCCTCAAGGACTACAGGTAACCAGTATTTATCATCTTCCCACATTTTATCATATGGGATTTTTTCTTTAGAGAACCAAACAGGTTTCGCCTCATCAGATTCTATAGGTGTGCCTTCATAATCAAAACTTCTGTATATATATACGTCCCAATCTTCGTGATACACATCGTAGAACCTGATAAATCCGCAGAGTTCTGGAGTATGGGGTTTTACACCAATTTCTTCCTCTGTTTCTCTTATAGCAGCCTGAAGGGGGTCTTCATTCTTCAGCAGTTTACCACCTGGCCCGTTATACCAGCCTTTCCCGTGCCCGCGTTTTTTATATATAAGAAGGACGTTATCACCATCAATTATGTAGGTGATAACGCCCTTTATTTTGTTCTTTTTCACATCAAAAGTGCCATCAAAGCCTTTGCTGTATGGAGTCTATTCTCCGCCTCGTCAAATACAACAGAATGTGGACCATCTATCACCTCGTCTGTGACCTCCTCCCCTCTTGCTGCAGGAAGACAATGCATATAAATGGAATGGGGTTTTGTGAGTTTCATTTTCTTCTCATCCACAATCCAGTTTTTATACTTCTCTGCGAGTTTGAGAGACTCTTCCGGATTGCCAAAGAGTTCAAGGGCTCCCCAGCTCTTGGGATAAACTATATCCGCATCCTTAAAAGCGTACTCCATATCATCAACAATCTCAAATTTTGTGCCCTCCTGTTCTGCGTTTTTACGTGCTATCTCAATTATTTCTGGCATAAGTTTATATTCAGGAGGGTGAGCAAGAACAACATCCATGCCAAATCTTGTAAGGAGCATGATAAGTCCCTGTGGTACTGATACCGGTTTTGCATAGCTCTTGGTATACGCCCAGGACACAGCCACCTTGAGGCCCCTTAAGTTCGTGCCAAACCTTTCAAAGATAGTCATAAGGTCTGCTATGGTCTGAGTAGGATGGTCAATATCTGACTGAAGATTTATAATGGGTTTATCTGCCCAGAAAGCCATCTCCCTCATATATTTTTCACCTTCGTACGGTACAAGGTCATGTCTTATAGCAATGCCGTGACCATACCTTGAGAGTATAATTCCAGTATCTTTTGCGCTTTCTCCATGAGAAATTTGAGATGTGGAAACATCTATATAATGGGCATGTCCGCCAAGTTGGGTCATTCCAGCCTCAAAGGCATTTCTCGTACGGGTGGACTTGTCAAAGAACATAAGAAAAATTGTCTTATTTTTAAGAACTTCTGTTGGTTCATTGTGTTTAAATGCGAACTTCAGACTTTCTGCGGTATTTATAACAGTCATAAGGTCTTCCTTTGACCAGTCCTGCGTTCTTATATAATCACGTCCTTTAAGATGTGTAGGTATGTTTATCATACTCCTCTCCTTTTTGTTGTAAGGCTAAAAAATATAAATCCTGAATGATATTTACACAAGAGATTCTGAAGGAGCAGGCACTAAAGAGGCATAAAGCAACCTGCCTTCTTCATTTTTTACCACTTCTGCCAGAATGTCTCCCCCAAAACTTCTCTCCTCTATCCACCCCGAATTTTTCTTAAATTCCCTAAAATTGAGATTATCCATCTCTCTCAGATTTTCAACGCTCACATTGGTTTTCTTAAGCCCTGAAAAGCCATATCTTTCCAGAATGCCCTGCATGGCATAACTTGTAAATAATTTCTCCTCGTATTTTTTGAGGAGTTCCCTTGATGGGAATACATCAAGTGAAACAAACTTATCCCCTACAAATACCATATAACCAGAGACATTACTAATTTCACCAAGTTCTTCTGTGTATCTTTCTATTTCATCTTTTAAATTATAATATGCATCATGCATGGAATTTGTTCTGCTCATGGTTCTTGTAACAGATAGGGTTTTGTCCACGAGTTTCCATATACTATTCTGGTCAGATTTTAATTCTCCACGAGACATCAGATTAATAGTTACAGAGGAGCGCAAAACGCTTCTTAAGGAAGGAAATGCGAGAGTTCCAGAGGTCCTGAAGGTACTTCCACCACTCCAGCGTCCTTTTTCAACGCAACTTACAGGTAAAATCTCCTCAGTTTCAACCTGAACCACGGATGTCGCATTAAAAATTCTGTCCTGTCTGGCACCCTGTATGCTTTCACCTTCAAGTATGAGCACAGGTGAATTTCCTGTATTTATCACCTTTATAGAGTTAACATCAAGCACATCCCTAAGTTCTACTGTTTTTCTATTCATTGCTTCATCAAGAGAAATAACCCCATCCCCTCCTTCTTCAGAAAAAACAAGGGGATATACAACTAAATTCCTTACAAAAAATCTGTCAAGAGGTTTTATATGTGAAAATGTATTCATTAAATAACCACCTCCACCTTATCCATTCCGTCTTTAATGAAAGCAACCGGCATATTTTCTGTATTCTTTGAAAAACCAACATTCCCTTCCCTGTCCAGAGCAATAACACCTGCCGAAAGCCCAACCCTTTCCGTTAGCATCCTTATACCTGCCTGAGATGCCATATCTGGAGGTACACCCATCTGAATAAAATCCGTAACCGTTTTAGCAAGTACCACTCTCATAATTCCCTCTCCAATACCTGTTGCTGATGCTCCGGCAAAAGGAGTGGTATATGTGCCTGCCCCTATCATCGGCGTATCCCCCACTCTTCCAAGCAATTTAAGAAAGACACCCCCTGTAGATGTGCCTGCCACAATTTCTCCTTTATCATCGAGCACAACACACCCCACAGTACCCTCTAAAAGTTCAGGAAACCTGCGAATAAGTTCGTTAATTTTATGCCATTTGTAACTCTCTCCCAAAAGGAGTTTTTTTCTTAACTCTTTCCACTCTGACCTGCGCTCCTCAGTTATTGGGTCATACTCTTCAAATCCCATAAGATTGGCAAACTTTTTAGCACCCTCCCCTACAAGAAGGACATGGTCAGTCTCCTCCATTATCTTTCTCGCAAGGGATATCGGATTTTTAATATTCTCTACCCCTCCAACTGCGCCAGCACTATAAGTAGAACCCACCATAATTGCCGCATCAAGTTCGCATCTTCCATCAAGAGTTAAGACTGCTCCTGTACCTGCATTAAAAACAGGATTATCTTCAAGGGATTTTACCCCTATTTCACATGCATCAAGCGCACTTGCACCGGAAAGCAAAGCATTATAGGCTGCCTCTGCAGCCTCCTTTACTCCATTTTTTGCCCGTTCTATTTTATGCTGCTTTAACTTGCCTGAGCCGCCATGTACAATAACAGCCCTCATGCTTCCCTTTCCGGGAAGTAAAAGGGAATTTCATATCTCGCGGATTCAGGAGAATCAGAGGCATGGACTGCATTGTATCTCACTGTGGTGCCAAACATATTCCTTATAGTGCCAGGTTTTGCCTTTTTGGGGTCAGTAGATCCAACGAGTTCTCTAAGCTTGTGAATCGCATTTTCGCCTTCCAAGAGTACTCCAACACTTGGTCCGCTACTCATAAACTGAACGAGTCCCTCGTAGAACTCCTTGCCCTCATGCACCTTATAGAATCTACGCGCCTCCTCCACTGTTAGAGTTTTCATACAAATTCCACGAATGGTAAATTCTTTCTCCACTATGGATATTATCTTCCCTATAACCTTCTCTTTGACGGCATCAGGCTTTATTATCAATAAAGTCCTCTGCAAGATGAACTCCTTTTTCCACTGCCTGAAGATTCAAATTCACAAAACTCTTCTTAACTTTATCCTGTATTGCCTGCTTTAAACTATCTACCTTTATAATTCCGGTCAACTTTGCCATAAAACCAAGAGCCATCATATTAGCCACCACTGGAGAACCTATTTCTTCACGTGCATATCGTGTAAAAGGAATTTTATAAGCAGAATCCTCTTCTACACCTTCAACAAAAGTGGTATCAACTATCAAAACACCATTTTCTTTAAGATTTTTATGAAGTTTATTATATGATTCCTGATTCATAATGAGCATAATATCCGGTCTTTTAACCTTGGGATAAGCAATAGGAGACTCAGAGAGAATAACATCAGACCTTGAAGATCCAAGCCTCGCCTCAGGTCCATAGGAAATAACCTGAACGACTTCTTTGCCCTCAAGTATGCCCGCAGCATATACTATGACATATCCTGCAACAACTATTCCCTGACCACCTGCTCCAGAAAGTGTAATTTCAATTTTCTTGTTATTACTTTCCATTTTTTGCCCTCACTTTAAGTTCTTCTATTTTTTCTATCAAACTCACTCTGTCTCCCTTATGCAATACACCAATTTTGTATTTACCGGGCTCATCCCTACGGGTAACCATTTTCTTCTGCCATTCAAGCATTTCAAATGGAGTAGGTATTTTATTGAGTCTGCCATAATAAGTGGGACAATGGCTTAACACTTCCACAAGGGAAAACCCTTTTCGGTCAAGTGCCTCTCTTATTAATTTATCCATAATTGGAACATGGTACGTTGTAGCCCTTCCAACATAATTAGCACCTGCCCCTATTGCAAGTTCTGCAGTATTAAAGAAGGGCTCCAGTTGACCATACGGCGAAGTAGTTGTGTATGAATTTTCAGGTGTTGTAGGAGATACCTGTCCTCCAGTCATTCCATAGTTAAAGTTATTTACAAGAATGGCAGTAATGTCTATGTTCCTCCGTGCCGCATGGATAAGATGGTTTCCTCCAATAGCAAGACCGTCACCATCCCCAAGAACTACGATTACTTTAAGTTCAGGATTTGCAAGTTTTATACCTGTCGCAAAAGCAAGCGCTCTACCATGAGTAGTATGAACTGTATTAAAATCAGCATATCCAGGCATTCTGCCTGTACAGCCTATCCCTGATACAAAGACTATTTTGTCTTTAGGTATTCCAAGTTTTTTGACCTGTCTCAAGAGCGACTGGAAAACGATGCCAATTCCACATCCAGGACACCAGACAGAGGGTTGATGGTCCATTCTGAGATAATCCCACATGGGATGCTCTTTTTCTTCCTCATTGTGTTGAATCCATACAGCAAAATCAGGACAGTGGGTTTCACAGAGTTTACAGTCTATACATTTATCTTCATGTATAACTTCCGGGTATCCGTCGCGGTCGATTCCGAAGACATTTGTGGGGCATATCCTCACACATATCTCACATCTTTTACAAAAATCATAGTTTATATTGACCTTAACATCTTTTTTGGTGGCCATCCTGCCTCCTTATAAGTGTGAAAAAAGATAAAATAAAATGATGGGATGGTCAAGAAAAGGCTCAGGTTACCAATTTAATTATTTGCGTAACATCTTTTCTGCTCACTTACTACTTCTTCTATTCTATGCTTTAGCCCCATTTCCTTATAAAGGTCAATTGCCATGTTAAAGAGTTTCAGACTTTTTACCTTATTATTATGGCAATATGCTATCCCCATCAACCTATAATAATCGGCAAGATATAGTTTATCGGGATATCCCTTTAATAGATAGTAGAGATTATCAAGGTATGCGTGGGCTTCTTCATACTGTGATGAAAGAAGCATATATTGGACATCTAAAAATGCTTTTTCTATTCTCAAAGGAAGAGCACCCTTGCGCGGTAAGATTTCATCAAGTCTTTTAAGTGATTCAAAAGCAGGGGCAAGGTCTCTATTCCAGAGGAGTACCTCGGCCTTTGTTAATAAAAGATCACGTTCATCAAACCCATCCGTACCTTCTTCCTCAAGTTCACCAAGTATAAGCATTGCCTTCTCGGGCTCTCCCTGCGCCAGATAAACTTTCAATGTATTCCTTACAATCTGGGAGAGTACATTTTTCATATCAATTTTTTCGGCTATATTGTAAGCATTTTCAAACATATTCATTGCAGTAGAATAGGAGCCCATAATGGTAAGCAACGCACCGATATTCATTTTATACAGAGTTTCACCTGCTTTGTCCACTACTTTCTCAGCAAGTTTTTCTGCCTCAATGAGATTTTTTAACCCTTCTTTTAACCGACCCTTTGCTTTGTAAACAAGTCCAAGGTTGTTGTATATAAATGAAAGTGATTTCAGGTCTTTATTATCCTCTGTATCCTGGAGAGCGCTCAAAAGATATTTTTCAGCATTATCAAAATCTCCTTTAACTGCAAGTAAAACTGCGATATTCTCAATGGAAAGTTCTTCTCCCAATCTGTAACCCAGATGCAGAGCAATCCCCGAACCATCCCTATACGAAATTTGCTCTTTTTTCTCATTTTCTGCATCATCACTCCTTACTATATCCTGTAATCTTTTTGCGTATTTTCCAAATAATCCTTTAGCCTTCTTGTAATACTGCGATGCCTCTTTTGCCACATTACTCTCACTCACACCACTATCTTTCAGTTTTTCCTTTATTTTTCTTGAAATACCATGCTTCTCATCGAGTCTCCTAACGACCCCACCAATCCCCCCAAATTTATGCGAAAGTGGCGAATTAGAAGAAATTTTCTCCTCCTGGTCATTCCTTTCAACCTCTGTCGTAGAACTCACACGGGCCAAATCCATTTCACCAGAAACAGAAATCTTACCAAGATTCCACAATACACCCCTCAAAAGGGTGCCTGCAATCTTCTCTATCTCAGGGATACCAACATTCTTTGCAAAGTTCAGAGCTTTTTTGAGGAACTCCTCTGCCTGCAATAAATTCCCGAGTTTTCTGAGAATCCCGGCCTTCTTCACAAGAATTCTCGCATATTGAGGAGATGCAGGAGTACCAGATGCATCTTCCATTAGATTGTTCTCTGCCCATTCATAGTAATCTAACGCTTTTTCATCAGCATATAGATTACTTGCTTTGTCCCCTGCTCGTTCACCATATTCTATTATCTTTTCTTTAACACCAGCAAGATAATAATGATATGCAATTTCTTCTTCTGCCTCTTCCCTCATATGAGATTCAAGCCATTCAGCAACCTTTTTGTGCAGGTGCATGCGGGTAATATTGTTTAACTCTGTGTTGTATATAATCTGCCGTGCCATTCCGTACTTAAACTCCACTACGTCCTCTCTCTCACCTTCTCTCAAGAGGGTACTTTTAATGCCCTCTTCTATAGCACCAAACACTCTACCCTCATTATAACCAAGTATATCCCTTAATAATTCTACATATCCCTTTCCTGCAACACTTACAACTTTGACCACTTCCTGAGCATCATGACTGAGTCCGGAGAACTTTTCTTTTATTACCCCTTCAATGCCACCTGGCAATAACTCATTATCCGGTGCTGTAAATACCCACTTCCCGCTCTCTTCTCTAAGATATCCCTCCTTATTAAGCACTTTAACAAGTTCCTCTATATAAAATGGATTGCCACCACCTCTTGGGATAATATAATTTTCGAATTCAGGTACTGCCTCACCTACAATAACTCTTAAAAGACTTTTTACATTCTCATTTTCAAAAGGCAGAAGTTCTATCTTTTTTAAAGAATACGTTCTCTGAATACCATTTATAAACCTTTCAAGGTAGGGCACATGCTCGCCACTTCTCTCAGCAAAAACAAACCTTACGTTCTCTCCACTACTTAGAAGTATGTACTTTAAAGCGTCAACACTATCACTGTCTATCCACTGAATATTATCTATTACTATCACCTTTTTTCGCGTACCGGCATTAAAAACATAGGTAAATGCCTCATAAAGCCTGTATTTATCCAGGGCGCTTCCCAGAGTCCGTAATTCCTCGTCGCTTATTTCTTTAACCATCCCTGGAACTATTTTACCTATCTCAATCTTCAAAGCCGCAGGCATCTCTCGAAATACCTCTGTACCATCTCTTGCTATCTTATACTTCACGAGTTCTCTTAAGGGATAATATGGAAGTTTGTTATCAACAGCAATACAATCACTCCATAAAACCTCTATATCGTCAAATTTTCTGAGCACTTCTCGTATTAATCTTGTTTTACCTATTCCGGCCTCGCCTCTTACAAGGGCTATTTCTCCTCCTATAACTGCACTTCTCAAATCTTCGGACTCCACTTTTCTGTTCACGAAATCCCTCGGAGGAATATGTATTTTCTTCAGAGTTTCACGCCCTAATTTTCCTCTACCGGTTCTTTTAGCAATATATAATCTTTCATCAGCCCTCAAAAAGAGTTCATCATAAGAACTACCATCTTCTGGATATACCGCTATCCCTGCGCTTATCGTAATATTCAATCCACCAAACCTTTCTCTGTGTATTTTTTTAATTACGTCCTCCCACACGGCAAAAGCGGTTTCACCACCAAGCCCTTCCTGAACAACGAGGAATTCATCACCACCATAACGAATTATTATGTCCTCTGCTCTTAGATTCTCTTTTAAAAATCTTGAAAAGCTGGCTATAACTTCGTCCCCTTTCATGTGACCGTATGTATCGTTAACCTCCTTAAAGTGGTCTATATCCACTATGGAGAGTGTAAAAGGGCTTCTACTTGCCAGAAGATTGTTAATAAACTCCTCTTTTACACGCCTTAAATACCTTCTATTAAATAACCCGCTCAGGTCATCAAGGTACTCAAGTTTAACATCTTCTGACTGCATAAATATTATTATAAATCTCCACAATTCAGAGTGCAACAAATAGTTCTAAACAGTACAAAATACCCCCCCTTAAATCTCTTGATTGAACAATCATACGTTATTCTATATAATTTAATCTGATGTGAGCAATATTTCTCCTTGAAAAAACAACCAGGAGGTTCAATATGGGTTTTTTAACTGCAGAAGGTCAAACATATTCAAAGGGACTGGAAAATGTAGTTGCAGCAATATCTGCCATATCTGCAATAGACGGTGAAGAAGGTGTTCTTATTTATCGTGGCATAGACATAGAAGCACTCGCAAAACACTCCAACTTTGGAGAATCAAGTTATCTTTTACTTTTTGGGGATCTCCCAAACAAACGAGAACTGGAACACTTCTGCGCAGACCTATTCGGAGCAAGGGAACTACCCGAACGAGTATCAGATTGTCTTAAAACTCTTCCCCCTGATCCCCATCCAATGGATATATTAAAACTCGTGGTAGCCCATATGGGCCTCTATGACCCTGATAAAAATCGTATTGACAGAAAAGCAAACATCAGAAAAGCCATAAGAATTATTGCACAACTTCCTACAATAGTGGCTTACTATCATAGAGCAAGACAGGGGAAAGAGTTTATTCACCCAAATCCTGAACTCGACCATGCTGCAAACTTCCTTTATATGCTTACAGGAAAAATTCCTGATAAAGAAGATGCAAAAATCTTTGATACAGCCCTTGTTCTTCACCTCGAGCATGGATTAAATGCATCAACATTTGCAGCACTTGTAACTGCTTCCACCCTTTCTGACATGCACTCTGCCATTGTTTCTGCCATAGGCACACTTAAAGGTCCACTTCATGGTGGTGCCAATGAAAGAGTCCTCGATATGCTTGAAGAAATTGGCAGGCCAGAGAATGCAGAAAAATTCATAATGGAGGCGTTAAAAGAAAAGAGAAAAATCATGGGATTTGGTCACAGGGTTTATAAAACAATGGACCCACGTGCAAAAATACTTAAGGAGTATGCAATAAGACTATCAGACAAATACAAAGATAGAAGACTAATTGACATAGCACTCAAGGTGGAAGAAGTAATGCTAAGAGAAGTAAGCAAAAAAGGTATATATCCTAATGTTGATTTTTATTCCGGAATTGTTTATAAATTCCTTGGTATCCCCAAAGACCTTTACACACCAGTTTTTGCCATTGCAAGAGTCGTTGGATGGACAGCCCACGTATTGGAATACACTGAAGCAAACAGAATTTTCCGTCCACGAATACTCTACAATGGTCCTATAGACAGAGAATACGTTCCCATAGATCAAAGACCATAAAAGGGGTCATACCATGAAGTGTCCAAATTGTGGAAAAGAAGTAAGTGAAGATTTTATCTTCTGTCCTTACTGTGGTACAGCTCTAAAAGAAACCACAAAAGAAGCACTTGTCAGAAAAGCCTGGAGACACAGGGCAAAGAGTAAACTCCGTGATGCTATATCATACTGTGAACGTATAGAGGACAAAGATGCAGATAACCTGAGAAACCTTGGTGAGATGTATTATCTCCTTGGCGATATGGACAAAGCCATCCGCTACTTTGAAAAATCCATAGAACTCAATCCCGACCTACCTGACACATATTACGACCTTGGTATTGCACTTTACAGAGCAGGAAGACTCAAAGAAGCAGTGGAAAAACTCGAATACTGCTTAAAACTTAACGAGGATTTTGTCATGGCACACTACTGGCTCGGAATCGTTTACTACCACAGAGGCAATCTTCAAAAATCCATTGACAATTATCTTAAATTAATAAAGAAAAACCCATCCTCAAGGGTTGCAAATTATCATCTTGCCCTTGCATTAATAGCGCTTGGTCGCTACAAAGATGCCATCTTTTACTTAAATGAGCTCCTCGAGGTTGACAAAGAAGATGCAGCCCTTCACTATCACCTTGCAACTGCCTATTTCCATATTTACGACCTTCCTTCTGCCATTAAAAACCTTAAAAGGGCCCTTGAAATAAACCCTGAGGATGAACGGTCTAAGAGACTTTTACAGAGAATAATGGATATAATGGATGTAAAGTAAAGGAGGCTTTATGGGGCTTGGAATAGCAAAAAAAATCATAAAGGCTCACCTTGTAGAGGGTGAGATGAAAAAAGGTGAGACCATTGCCATAAAAATAGATCAGACCCTGACCCAGGATGCCACCGGCACAATGGTGTATCTTGAATTCATGGCTCTTGGGGTTGACAGAGTAAAAACTCAATTATCTGTAAGTTATGTGGACCATAATACGCTGCAGACTACCTTCAGGAACGCAGATGACCACATCTTTCTTCAAACGGCTGCATCAAAATTTGGAGTATATTTTTCAAGACCAGGTAATGGAATCTGTCACCAGGTTCATTTAGAGAGGTTTGGAGCACCAGGTAAAACTCTCCTTGGTTCAGATAGTCATACTCCAACAGGCGGTGGTATTGGAATGCTTGCCATCGGTGCTGGCGGACTTGACGTGGCTCTTGCAATGGCAGGTGAGCCTTTCTATTTAACAATGCCTGAAATTGTTAAAGTAGAACTTTCCGGCAAATTACCTCCTTTTGTTTCTGCAAAAGATGTGATTTTGGAACTATTAAGACGTCTCACGGTGAAAGGAGGAGTTGGAAAAATATTTGAATATGGTGGAGACGGTGTGAAAACACTCTCTGTACCGGAAAGAGCCACAATTACAAACATGGGTGCAGAACTCGGTGCCACTTCATCCATCTTCCCATCAGACGAAAATACATATCAATTTCTGAAGGCTCAAAAAAGGGAAAGAGATTTTGTAGAACTTGAGGCAGACCCTGATGCTGAGTATGATGATATTATAAAAATAAATCTATCTGACCTTGTTCCTTTAATAGCAAAGCCACACATGCCAGACAATGTGGTACCTGTAGAAGAACTTGAAGGCACGAAAGTCCACCAGGTAGCCATTGGTTCATGTACAAACTCCTCGTTAAAGGACATTATGACAGTGGCTCACATGCTAAAAGGCAAAAGAGTACATCCCAATGTTTCAGCAGCCCTTGTTCCGGGTTCAAGACAGATCCTAAAGGAAATATCCAGAAATGGTGCCCTTGAGATACTTGTATCAGCAGGTGTTAGAATCCTCGAATCTGCATGTGGACCATGTATTGGAATGGGATTTGCTCCACCTTCAAAAGGTGTATCTCTCAGAACATTTAATAGAAACTTTCTTGGAAGGTCTGGCACAAAAGATGCTTCTGTATATCTTGTAAGCCCTGAGACCGCTGCGGCAGCCATTATAACAGGAGAAATCACAGACCCACGCAAACTTGGGCTTGAACCCTACGTATTTGAATTACCAGAGGAATTCGCCATTGATGACCAGATGATTCTTCCTCCTGCCCCAATTCCTGAACAGGTTGAAATCATTATGGGGCCCAACATTAAACCATTCCCTGAAAATGAGCCTTTGAAAGACAAAATAAAGGGAGAAGTTCTTATAAAGGTAGGAGACGATATCACAACAGACCATATCCTGAGAGGTGGTGCGGAAGTTCTTCCTCTCCGTTCAAATATTCCGGAGATATCTAAATACGTATTCAGTGTTATTGATCCAGACTTCTACAGGCGTGCAAAGGAAAAAGGTGGAGGATTCATCGTGGGAGGCGAAAACTACGGACAGGGTTCATCAAGAGAACATGCTGCAATAGCCCCTATGTATCTCGGTATTAAGGCAGTTCTGGCAAAATCATTCTCAAGGATTCACCTCGCCAACCTGGTAAACTTTGGTATTCTTCCTCTTGTCTTCGAAAATAAAGAAGACTACGATAAAATAGACCAGGGCGATGTACTTGAAATAGACACAACCGGTATAGACAAGTTTGATGTAAAAGTTAAAAACATCACCAAGGGAATTGAAATCAAAGTAAAACCAAAACTGGATGAAAGAGGAGTAAAGATGATAAAGGCAGGAGGTGTTCTGCCATATATTAAAAACAAACGGAGGGGAAAATAACCATGGATAAACCTGCATTCAAACTCTTCATACCCCCAGAGGAAGGAGAGAGAATAACATTAAATAGCGATGGAACTCTGAACGTACCAGATAAGCCAATTATTCCCTATATAGAAGGAGATGGTATTGGCCCTGACATATGGCGCGCTGCTATGCCTGTATTCAATGCAGCAGTAAAAAAGGTATTTGGTGACAAAAAGAAGGTTGTATGGTTCAAAATTGAAGCAGGAGAGGTAGCAGGTCAAA
Organism: Caldifarciminota bacterium; assembly: GCA_027038175.1. Taxonomy (GTDB): domain Bacteria; phylum Hydrothermota; class Hydrothermia; order UBA1063; family CAJXJZ01; genus CAJXJZ01. The sequence continues at coordinate 52,378 of JALVYB010000051.1, forward strand.
AGTACGGAAATGTCCTGCCTGACGAGGTTTTTGACATAATACGTTATTACAGAGTGGCTATAAAAGGGCCTCTTACAACCCCGGTTGGTGGTGGATATAGAAGTCTCAACGTTACAATGAGACAGAAACTTGACCTGTATGCCTGCGTCCGACCTGTGAGATACTTTGAAGGTGTTCCAGCTCCTGTAAAGCATCCAGAATGGGTGGACATGATAGTATTCAGAGAGAATACCGAGGACGTTTATGCAGGAATTGAATGGGAAAAAGGGACAGAAGAGGCCAAAAAGGTTATTGAGTTCTTGAGAAAAGAATTGGGCGTTACAAAAATACGGGAAGACTCAGGCATAGGGATAAAGCCCATAAGCGAATTTGCTACCAAAAGGCTCATGCGAATGGCGATTAACTGGGCCTTAAAATATAACAAGCCATCTGTTACCATTGTTCACAAAGGTAATATTATGAAATACACCGAAGGCTCATTTATGAAATGGGCTTACGAAGTTGCCATTCAGGAGTTCAGAGACAAGATAGTTACAGAAGCAGAGGTTAAAGAAGGTAAAAGCGCGGAAGGAAAAATCATTATAAAGGATAGAATTACCGATGCCATGTTCCAGCAGGTTCTACTCAGACCCAAAGAATACGACGTAATTATCACTCCTAACCTTAACGGAGATTACCTGTCAGACGCAATTGTCGCACAGGTAGGAGGTCTCGGGCTTGCACCAGGTTCAAATATTGGAGATGGAGTGGCATTATTTGAGCCAACACATGGAACTGCTCCCAAATATGCCGGCCTGGACAAAGTTAATCCAGGGTCACTTATACTCTCTGGAGCCTTTATGTTCCAGTATCTTGGTTGGGACGAGGTCAAGAAGGTAATAGAAGAAGGCGTTGCCCAAACCATAAAACAGGGATATGTAACTTATGACCTTGCAAGACTCCGCGAAGACGCGCATGAGGTAAAGTGCTCAGAGTTCGGCATGAAAATCGTTGAGAATATCGAGAAAATGTAGAAATAGAGCGCAGGTTACGACATTACTTGCACGGGAGCAATCGATTTGATTGCTCCCGTTTTTTTAATTATAATTGCTTTCCCTGCACCAAAAAAATAGGAGGTTTTTTATGAATCTTTTAGTAGCAATACTCCTTGCACTTCCTGCATCTGGGAAAATAGAAACTCCCTGGGCAGGAATATACAAGGGAATAAATCCAAAAGGTGGGAGTGACGCATACGGATACACTTACCGCTCCAGCCAGGATGGAGACCCGATAACATTTAATTGGATAGAGATAAGCGGTACAGGTACAAATCTTAATCTAAGTGATGATGATTCCGCCACAGTAAATCTCCCATTTGTTTTTAAACTCTATGACGATACAACTTCCAGTGTGCATGTCCAGTCAAACGGAGGAATAACATTTAGAGGGGATATTCAACTCTCATACTCAAACCATGCTTTGCCGGATACAAATGGGACCATGATAGCAGTTTATTGGTCGGACCAGAATCCAGCTTCTCATGGAGGAGTGTACTATCAATTCTTTGGAGACACTATGGCTGTTATAGAGTGGTATCAGGTCCCGGAATACAATGGTTCTTCATACAATACGTACGAGATAGTTCTTTACAGCGATGGGCGTATAAAACTTCAATACTTCACAATAGGTGATTACTCTGACGAAACAGTTGGCATTCAATCAAAAGATGCCTACAGTACCGGAAACGGATGGTATATTCAATATGTCTACAATTCCAACCCTGCATCTCATGTCCCGGGTGACTCCACTGTTATAGAATTTCAACCTCCTATCCCACAAGACCACGATATAGGCATACTTTCTCTTATAACTTCCCCCACAGCATACCTTAATGATACCATCACAATAACAGCAACAGTTAAAAACCATGGCTTGAATTCAGAGACCTTTGACTTAAGATTTATCATTGATACAAACTCAGTTGTGATTTTCGACACTATAGTAACCTCCGTTTCGATTGATACTGCTCAGGTAAAAGATGTTTCTATCAACTACATAGTAGAATCGTCAGGTAATTATAATGTTACTGCTTATACTATCCTTGCAACTGACACCAACTATATAAACGATACAGCTTATACCCATTTCTTAGCAATCAACTCTATACCCCTCCCATATATTACTGATTTCGAACAGGACAGTGGTTATTTTTATCATACCGGCCAGAAAGACCCATGGCAATGGGGTGCAGCATCACATGTGCACTCTGGCACATACGGGTGGGCGACAACACTAACAGATACCTATCCATCAAACGGCGATGGAACACTCTATACATACGCTATAGACCTCTCCAGATTTTCACCCTATGATTCCACCTACGTGACATTCTGGTACTTTGACTCTCTTGAATCCGGTTACGACTATGTTTATCTTTTAATAACAGAGGACAGAGGACTCTCATGGGACACGTTGAAAGCATATACAGGCTATGCCGACGACTGGAGTCAGGAATACGTTGATTTAAAACCATACAACGGCAAAAAAGTTCAACTGGCTTTCAAATTTTCAAGTGATTACTCCGTAACAAAAGCAGGATTTTTTATGGATGATTTTAAGGTTGGGATACCTCTGGATAACGATGTAGGAATTAGAAAAATACAGATTACCCCTCTTGTTAGCCGTCCAAATGATACCGTAGAAATAAACATTTTCGTGCATAACTTTGGACTTTTGACGCAGAATAACTTTTATACAGGATACATGATAAAGGGCTCCTCCGGTGAGACATTGCTTGTGGATTCATCGCTTATTTCAACTCTACCCGCATCAAGCGACACTCAAATAAGCATCTACTTCTCTCCTCAGGATACAGGTACATTTACGGTGATAGCCTATACACAACTTTCCATAGATGAGTACACAGGCAATGATACATTGCAGACAGACTTTTTATCTGGTGGACCAGATTTCACACTGGACAAATATACAATTGGTGGGGATGGAATAGCAGATCCAGGAGAGAATAACGTCCCTCTTATTGTAAACATCGTCAATAATGGAGCCAGAGCCGATAGCACAATGCTCAACTTATCAACCTCGAACTCCAGCATAACAATAACAAACCCATCTCACTACATAGGAGAAGTGCTTTGCGGAGATACTATAATAGATACTTTCCTCATAAATGTCTCCTCCTCCGTACAGAACGGAGACGTAGCAGATTTTATACTCAATATAACAGCAGAAAACAACTATCAATCTACACAAAACTTTCAAATTATTCTGGGTGGAAAAGCCTGGACTGTGATGGTGTTCATTAATGGCGACAACAATCTAACTTCTTATGGTGTATCCGACATTGATGAAATGGAAAGCGTGGGTTCAAATGATTACATGAATATTCTTGTTCAGTTTGACGGATACAGTTCTTATACAGACTCTGCGGGCACCCACCAAGACGCAAATAGATACTATATAACTCAGCACCCAACTGCTAATGACATGATTGACGCCTATCCTATTATGAATCTGGGAGAGGTGGATATGGGAGATACTAATGTAATCTTTGATTTCTTTAAATGGGGTGTAGATAATTATCCAGCAAGACATTATCTCTTTGTGATATGGGACCATGGTTCTGGATGGGTAAAAAACACAGAGGGGCAAAAGGGCGTTTCTCATGATGATACGGATAACGACTATCTATCTTTCGCAAATGGTGAGGCAAGAGCCCTATTAAAGAAAATGCATGACTATCTTGGCAGAAACATTGATATTCTGGGTTACGATGTATGCGTCACACAGATGCTCGAAAACCTCTATGAGGTATATGGCTATGCCGACCATGTTGTAGCATCTGAGAAATCAGAACCCGGAGACGGGTGGGATTACCACTTCCTCCAGGCTATTGCCACAAATCCAGACATTACTCCACAGGAACTTTCCTCTGAGATAGTAAACTACTACTCCCAGTATTATGCATCACAAAATAGTGTAACTCTTTCTGCAGTAAGACTCAACAAAGATATGCAAACGCTCTTTGGCCTTATCAACAATCTATCACGAGAACTGATAAAGGCAGGGGGCATAGGAAGAACAGACGTGCATAACATTATCAACAACCTTGATGGAGAGGTGGAAACTGGAGACCCTTATGGATATTTCGTAGACGTAAAACACTTTGCAATGGCGCTCAAGAATGCCGGAATAAGTACAACAATAACCGCAATATGTGACTCAATAATAGCCCTGTATGACAGTGGTTCACTATTCAATAACGCCTGGGCATCAAGCGACGTTTCATCCTCAATGTATGGCATTTCCGTGATGCTCCCACCTGCAGGAGAAGACCTTTCCGGATGGGAAGCTCCTTACAGTGGACTTCTTATTTCAAACCAGACTCTCTGGTATAGATTTCTAATGGGTGATACAATACTTCCTGATACACCACATACAACTTTGAACAGGGCATTCTTTGAGATTCAGGGCATTGAAACAGATACACTGGCAGCAAATTCACAGGGAACTCTGCACCTTGTCCTATCCAACTATACAAGAAAGCCAGACTCGAACGTAACGCTTATTCTCAATGCTCCACAATTTATGACATTTGATGCAGAAACAATCAATATCTCAGTAGTACCCGAGGATAGCACAATCGAAGTTGAGATTCCGTTCACCGTAGCACAAAACGCCACCAATGCAGGATACAGCCTGGGAATAACAATAAATAGCACAAATTACACTGACAGTTACAGAGTGCCTTTCATTATAGGTGCATTTTCAGATGTAAAAGAACGAAATGCTTATGTATCAACTGAACTTAGAACAGGGACATTCATCAAACCAGGTGCTACGCTTCCGATTCAACTATCCATAACCCAACCCGAAAAAGTTAACATTTCTCTGTTCGACATACAGGGCAGGAAGGTAAAAACGTTATTTACTGGGAGATTGCAGAAGGGAATTCACTCTATCCACGTCACGCTACCTTCAACGATTTCTGAAGGGATTTACTTTGTAGTGCTTGATACTCCTGAAAATACCAATTCTCATCGTGTGATACTGATTAAATAAAAATAAAAGGGGAAGGTTTTGCCTTCCCCTTTTTCTTGCCTGAACAATTTTTCACCGATATAATAAAAAAACTTCAAGAGGAGGTAAAGGATGAAAAAGATAAGCGTAGTAGCACTGGGTATAATCTTTACACTTGCACTTGCGGGATGTAAAAAGAAAAGCCAGAAAACTACAACAACTGAGACCAAAAAGCCAGCCGTAACCCAGCAGGACACTACCAAACAGGATACCACTATGGCAAAAGATACGACTTTACAGAAAAAAGACACAACCATGACCAAGGAAGAGGCTAAGGACACAACAAAAGAAGAAGGTACCACAAACGAAAACAACAACGGAAACACCGAAAAACCAAAACAGAAGATAAAGAAAAAGGTTAGATAAGTTTTTTCTGGGGCCATAGCTCAACTGGGAGAGCACCAGGCTGGCAGTCTGGGGGTTGGGGGTTCGAGTCCCCCTGGCTCCAGTTTTTATTTTAAAGCGGGGGTGGCGGAATAGGCAGACGCGCCAGATTTAGGATCTGGTGGGGCAACCCGTGCGGGTTCAAATCCCGCCTCCCGCATAGAAAATGAGGTTACTTTTTGCTCTGTTTTTTTTAAGCCATCTTAGATTGGTATCCCTTGCACCGAGCATAACCGAGATTATTTATTACTCGGGACTTCAAAAATATCTCGTCGGCAATACCATTTACTGTGACTGGCCAGAAGAAGCAAAGAAAATTACCCATGTTGGCGACCTAATAAATCCCAGTATTGAAACCATCAAGAAACTACATCCTGATTATGTCTTGCTCATTACCCCTATGCAAAAAAGACTTCTTCCCAGGCTAAAGAAGGCAGGATTGAAGACGCTTACGTGCAATCAATCAAACTTCGAGGATATACTTCAATGTGCATATAAAATAGGCAAAATTACCAAAGACACATCCGGATTTGTTAAACTCAAAAAAGCGTTTCAATCGCTTGATACACTTCCGCATTACGATAAAAAGATACTATTCATTCTGTCAAAAAGACCTATTTATACAGCCGGTAAAAACACCTTCGTGGATGAAATAATAAAAAAAGCCGGTGGGGAAAACGCGGTGGAGTTTGATGATTATAAAATGATTTCCCTTGAGAAAATAGTGCATATTAATCCTGATATTCTGGTAATCGCATGTCCAAACGTGAATGCTGAAAAATTCAAAAAATCTGTTGGTATACGAGAAACAAAGGCTGCAAAAAATAACTGCGTTTTTCAAGCACCTCCGGATATATTCACAAGACCGGGACCAAGAGTTGTAAAAGCTACCCTACTCTTACACAAGTATATAGTAGATTGTGAAAAGGAGAATGAAAAAAATAAGTAAAAACTATACCTCTATTGCACCATACTATGACATGCTCATGCGTAGAGTAAGATACAGGGATTGGATGAGATACATAGAAAGTATTATTGAGATGCATGCGCCTTATGCTAAAAACATACTTGATGTTGCCTGTGGAACAGGTAATGGTCTTTTAAACCTGAGAAAAAAATACAAATTGTATGTGGCGTTTGATAGGTCACTTGATATGCTAAGGGTCTTTAAGTCTAAATTAAAGTTTTATGAAATAGAACCGTTAATCTTTGTGGCTGATGTAAGAAAAATACCAATAAAAAGCCAGAGTATTGATGCAGCATTCTCAATCTTCGATAGTTTAAACAACCTACTCTCTCCAAAAGACCTGAAAAAAGCATTTGGTGAAGTCTTCCGCATTTTGAAAGATGGAGGTGTATTTATATTCGACATGAATACAACTTATGTACTGAGGGAACACTGGGGAACCAAAACCCGTATAGAAGAGGATGAGGATTTGATTTCAATCTGGAGAACCCGGTACAAAAACAGGATATCCGAACTTCATATAACACTATTTGTAAAAGGTTCAGATGGGAAATACGTAAGAGTCGATGAGCTACACATGGAAAGGGGATATGATATCGATGAAGTTCTTGCTCTATTAAAAGAGACCGGTTTTTCTAATGCATACGCCTACGACCACATGACATTCACTCCACCAAAAGAGGATTCTCTTAGAGTAAACTACGTGGCGGTGAAATAATGTACATAGCAGACCTTCATATACATTCGAGGTTCTCGCGTGCAACGTCGAATAAGATAAATCTGGATACCCTATCTTACTGGGCAAAAATAAAGGGGATACACTTACTTGCCACAGGTGATGCTTTACACCCTGTATGGCTTTCAGAACTCAAAGAGAAATTAAGGGAAAAAGACGAAGGCATTTATGAATATAATGGTGTAGACTTTGTTCTTGAAACCGAGATTTCCACAATATACAAGGATAGAGGTAAGATACGAAAGATACATATTGTATTTCTGTTCCCAGACTTTAAAGCAGTGGACGAGTATGCGAAATTCCTGTCAAAAAAATGGAACCTGGCGGCAGATGGAAGGCCCATAGTGGGTTTGCATGCAAGAGAACTCATCAAAAGAGCAGTGGATATAGACGAGAGGACTATAGTAATACCGGCTCATATATGGACTCCATGGTTCTCTCTATTTGGCTCAAACTCTGGATACGATTCCATCGAGGAATGTTGTGGAGAGGATAAATATCTCATAGATGCTCTTGAGACTGGATTATCATCGGATCCACCTATGAACTGGATGGTCTCTGAACTTGATGAATTTGCACTTGTTTCAAATTCAGACGCACACTCTCTTGAAAACCTTGGGAGAGAAGTAAACGTTTTCTCAAAACCCCTAAACCTTGTAGAACTTAAAAGCATTCTTAAGAAAAAGGACTCAGAAAGATTCCTGTTTACAGTAGAATTCTTTCCTGAAGAAGGTAAATATCATTTTGATGGACACAGGCTATGCAAAGTTTCCATGTCACCAGAGGAGAGCCTGCGTAACAAAAATATATGCCCTGTATGCGGAAGGCCCCTGACTCTTGGTGTACTTCATAGAGTTTATGCACTTGCAGACAGACAATATGGGGAAAAACCAAAAAAATACATACCTTATAAAAGACTTATCCCGCTAAAAGAGATAATTGCCGATGTGCTCCAAAAAGGCAAGAATACCAAGAAGGTTAACACAATTTATGAAAACCTGATAAAAACGCTGGGAAACGAGTTCACGATTTTGCTCTCCTCTGATAAGGAAGATATCGGCAAAATTGCAGGGGAAGAAATTGCAATTGCTATTGAGAACGTCCGGCAAGAAAGTGTAGAAATAGAGCCAGGATATGACGGAGTTTATGGAAAAATAAGCGTAAAAAAAGAACAGAGAAAATACGAAAATGGTCTTCTCTTTTGAGGTTGTAGAACTTAGTTTATAATTTAGCAATGAAAAGTGAATACCTTAACTTACTTATATGCCCCGAATGTGGGGGCATGCTGGCGGAGGAAGGTAAAAACAAACTGGTATGTGAGGAATGCGGCAGAAAATACCCTGTAATTGATGGTTTACCTGTTCTTCTTGAAGAAAAGGAGGCTATAAATGTATTTTATTCTTCTTTTGATAATAAGCAGTCTGATTAACGTAAAAAGTACACCACAAGAGGATATTTACAGATTTGTTCTTGAAGATTCTTTGCATCATTACGAAAAGTATGTGTACCTGAGTTCTCCACAATTCTATGTTTTTAACAAAGCCGGTGCACCTTGTGTTCCCTATTACTCCTTCATCATTCCGGCAAAGGGCCAACTCAGCAGAATAAAAATAGTAAATGCAAAAAATGAACATATTAAAGGAGAGTTACTTCCTCTACCCACATATGGAAAAAATGGAATGGTTGCAGGGTACTTTAAAAATGCCAACTACCCAGAATCTTTTACCCCATCCAAAATAATAAGCGTTGATACTCTTAATATAAGAGGATACAGATTTTATAAAGTCAAAATCTATCCTCTTGCCTATCATGGCAACGACATAAACCTCTTAAAAGAAATTACATTCAGTCTTATATGGTCAAAAACAAAAAGTATAGAGGACAAAAACTTCCTGTTTAGAGGCATAACCGGTAAGCCTTACTATAGAGTGCACCAAAACAAAAGTATTAAATCCTCATCCTTCTTTGACTCTGCTCTTGTGTGGTTTAAAATCCCCATAACGAAAAGCGGAGCATACAGGATTACTTACTCAAAACTCAAAGATAAGGGGCTACTTGCAACATTCCCCATTAATGAAGTTGCACTTTATTCCAGAGGTCCCGATACTTTTAAGGCAGATTTAACGGAATCCGATTTTTATGCACCTCAAATTCCTCTTATGGTAAGTGATGAGAATAATAATGGAATATTTGACGAAGGTGACTTTATAATTTTTTATGCAGAGGGACCCTCTACCTGGGAAAAATCAGATACAACATATGTAAATTTCCATAATCCTTATTGTGACACTACTTTCTACTGGCTTGGCTTTGGAAAACCTGGAGATCGTTTAAAAACACTCAATTTTCAAAATGCCAGTTCAATTGATACCGCCATAGCATTTTACCACCATGAAAAAGACATGACCAACATCGCATGGAAAGGTATATTATGGGAAGGTGAATCCGTAATTCGCTTTCAGGGGAACCCATCAGGAGAGAGTTCATTTAGTTTTGAGTTAAGTGATGTTATAAATCCGGATGCCACTCTCAGAATAAGACTTGTCGGAGGAGAAGCCATAAGGAGAACGGTCATAATACAAACCCCATCCACTATTGACTCTTTTTCTCCAACTGGATACTTTATTATCCAAAGAACCTTATCTCCATTCAATATTCAGAACGGAACGAACCAGTTCACCGTAAAAATACAGAGAATAGAAGGTGAGGATGACTCATACGGTGACCAGATATACCTTGACTATTACGATGTTATCTATAAAACTGGTACCTGGGGTACGGGGAACAGGGAATTCTTTGTAAAAGGTAATGGGAACTTCACTTTTTCAATAGGCACCGATGACGCAATGGTCTTTAATATAACAAATCCTTTATCACCTTATCTCCTCTCATCACATCATTCAAACAACGCATACCTTGTTTATGACACCACAACAACACTTTCAAGGTATTATGTGGCAAGAGAGTTTTACACTCCAGATGTAATCCTCGACCCGGAGGCAGGTAAATTGTATAGAGAGGATTTTTCTCAAACAGATATGCTTATAATAACATCAAGAGCACTCGTTCCCGCATTATGGAAATACAAATCCTACAGAGAAGCGAATTTTCCAGTATTGAAGGACAGTCTATGGGAAAAAGGTGAAGGTCACATATCTATTGTAACCGTGGAGGATATTTACAGGGATTTTGGATATGGATTGCATGACCCTGTTGCTATAAGGAATTTTGTTTACCATGTCTACAACGCATCCATACATAATGGGCAACCAAAACTCAAATTCCTCCTGATGGTAGGGGACGGAACGTATGATTACAGAGGAATAGAATCCAGAGAGGGGAATATTGTTCCTCCATTTGAACCTTTTGAGACTGCCGATATAAACGTATACGCAGAAGCAAATGAAACCTTCTATGCGGATATGACAGGTGATAATTTTCCGGATATTTTCTATGGAAGAGTCACTGCAAGGACCGAAAACGAGGTGGCAGCCTATTTTAATAAGGTAATTGCTTATGAACAGCAGAACGCATCATCTCCATATAGACAGCGCATTTTACTTGTATCTGATGATGAAAGGGGACCTTATGGAGGGGACAGCGAGGCATCCTGGCACGTTCCCCAGGCAGAAGCCCTTTATACTACCTACACCCCCAAAAATGCTGAGAAAATCATAGTTTACGAAACAGACTATGGCAGTGCTGATAATCCAGAAGAACGCGGAAGACTTGCTAAAACAGCGCTTATAAATGCAATGAACACCGGCGCGCTTATTATGGGATTTTATGGACATAGCAATCCTGTTCAAATGACCCATGAGATGCTTTTCACAATAAACGATGTAAACCTTATAAATACACATGGGAAACCACCTTTATGCGTTATACTTACATGTAAATTTGGAGCCTTTGCAAGGCTCGAACCTCCGAGGATTATTGCAGAAGATTGGGTACTAAATCCAAAAGGCGTACTCGGTGTTATTGCTTCTCCAAATGCCACTTTCGCCTTCTCCAATGGCACAACCGGGAGAAATATATTCGGGTTCTCCCTTGACGGCAAAGTACATCCCCTTGGGGAAGTCTCTCTGTCTGGAAGAGACCCCTCTTACTTCTTGCTTGGAGACCCCACAGCGTTTTTCTATTATCCCTTAGACGACCCTGAACTGGCATTTGATGGTAGAGACACGCTATATTCAGGAGAGTTATCGAGTGTACCTGTGTCAGGTCCATATACAGGGAAGTTTTTTGCATCAATAGTAGGAGTTCCAAAAATCAAAACTTACTACACATACCCCAACAATTACGTGCTCAGATACCATGAATCCACACCAATTTTATTCAGGGGGAGCATAAGAAAAGAAAATGACACAGCGTATTTTAAATTCTTCCTTCCCCTGTATGCTGACACTGGAATAATCCACCTGAATTCTTTGAGATCAAAGGATAATACACTAAATGAATCAACTGGAGAATATACCCTCGAACATGGCAGTGTGACAGGGGATATAGAAGGGCCCGAAATTGATTTAATGATAAACGATAAACCAGTAAATCCCGGTGAGGTTATAAATACTCCCCTTACCTTCACAATAAAAGGTATTTTGAGGGACCCACACGGTATAAACCTCGAGGGGGTTAGGGGCGAAAAGGGTATTTACCTCATTCTCAACAACACGACATATGACCTTACACACTATTTCCAGTACAGAGAAAACTCTTATACTGAAGGGGACCTGTCTTTTACAGTCACACTTGAAAATGAGGGAGAATACGATGCCTCTCTCGTAGTATACGATAATGCTGAAAATCGCAGTCAGTTAACCTTCAAAATATATGCAGAGGAAGGCTCTCAAAAGGTTAGCAACGTGCTTATTTACCCCAATCCACTGAGAGGGGAAGGTGGTACATATATTACTTTTGAAATAGAAAAAGAAGCAAGAGTCCAGATGGCAATATATTCCATATCAGGAACTCTTGTATACAAAAATCACGAAAGTACATATCAAAGCGGATTTAATTCAATTTACTGGGATGGAAAAGATATGTTTGGGAATAAACCCGCAAGTGGGCTTTATATTGTAGTTTTAACCATAAATACAGATGGCAAAAAATACAGAATACGTAAAGGATTATTTATAGAGAGGAGGTAAAACATGGCACAAAAAGATTTCAAAGAAGATAGAATGGACACAATAATTGGTCCTGGTGCAGAAATAGAGGGGAATCTGACAGTAAGAGGTAGTATGCGACTTGATGGTCGGCTGAAAGGAAAAGTTATAGTGAACGGCACATTCGTCCTTGGCAAGGGAGGAAACTTTGATGGAGAACTCAGAACCAAAAATGCGGTAATCGGTGGCAATCTTAAGGGCACAATAAAGGTTGAGGAAAAGATTGAATTCGAAACAGGTGCACGTTTTCAGGGAGATATCACCTGTAAAGGTCTTGTTGTAAACGATGGTGTCATATTCGATGGAACATGTAACATGACAAAATCGGGACTATCCCAACAGGAAGGACCAAGATTCCTGAAGAATAATGACGATAAGAAAAAGTGAGACTGGCTGACTCTCACGCACATCTCTACGATAAAAAATTTAATAAGGACAGAGAAGAAGTAATAGAAAGGGCTAAGAATACTCACATTGAGTTTATAATTGTACCCTCTGAAGATATAAACTCCGCCCACAAAGCCCTCAGGTTACAGGATGAATATCCAGATTATTTTTTCGCTGCCGTGGGTTTTCACCCTCACGATACAGAAAAGTTTAACTACGAACTCCTCGACATGGAACTTAAAACAAAGAGATATATTGCCATCGGCGAGATAGGACTTGATTACTATTATGACAAAGACATAATAGAAGAACAAAAATACATCCTTCAAAAGCAGTTTGAACTTGCATTAAAACACGACCTCCCTGTTATTCTTCACATTAGAGATGCTTTCTCTGACATCTTCGATATCATTGACGAGTTCCCTGAATTATACGGAGTATTTCATTGCTTTACAGGCGGTAAGGAAGAGGCAGAGGAAGTTCTAAAACGCGGCTTCTATATATCTTTTTCAGGCATCATCACCTATAAAAATGCAGATAAAGTTCGCGAGGCTGCGGATTATACTCCATTAGAAAAAATTCTTGTGGAGACAGATTCACCCTATTTATCCCCTGTACCCGTGAGAGGGAAGAGAAATGAGCCCTCGTTTATCATTCACGTACTGAACAAACTATCGGAAATAAAAGGAATACAGACTAATAAACTTGCCGAGATTACATTGAGCAATACAAAGAGCCTCTTTAAAATAAATGTTTGAGCACCATATAAAATCCATTAAACTATTTCTATGCGAAAAATCTCTGTAGGAATAGGTCAGATCATTACAAGACTTGGAGATATTCAGGGTAACAGAGAACGCATTTTAAAATTCATCGAGGAAGGGAAGAAGAAAAATGTGGATGTTATAGTATTCCCTGAACTTTCCACTCTTGGATTTGGCTCGGGTGATATCTATCTCGACAAAGTCAATGAAAACCTCCAACTCGTTGAGGAACTCGTCGAGATAAGTAACGACCTGAAACCTTATTTAATCGTTGGATTTGTGGATAGGGATGAACGCGGTTTCTTCTATAATGCGGCTGCCATTATAGGAAAGGGAAAAATTCTTGGAGTTCATAGGAAGGTACAACTCGTAAATTACAGACTCTTTGATGAGAAACGTTATTTTGCACCTGGCTCCAGCGTCAACGTCTTTGATACCCCATGGGGGAAAACCGGTATTCTCATATGTGAGGATGTATGGTTCCCCGAACCTGCAAGGATCCTTGCGTTTCGTGGTGCAGAGATTATCTTCGTCCTTTCAGCATCACCCTTTGACAGAGGAAAACCAGAGGTATGGGAGGCCTTTTTAAAATCAAGGATATACGATAACATTCTACCAATGGTTATGGTTAACCAGGCCGGAATTCAGGATGGCGTAACCTATTGGGGAGGTAGTATGGTCTTTGATGCTGCAGGGAATCTTACCCATAAGGCTGAACTTTTAAACCAGCAATTCCTCGTGGCTGAGATTAATCTTGACTTATCAAGAGTACTCAGAAGAAGAGATATAAGACTAAGAGAAACACGTATGGAAATTCTTGAAGAACTCCTTAAGGCTTACAGGGAGATGCAGAAATGATTAATATTAAACTCAAAAATGACGAACTGGAACTTTACAGGAAAATCATTGTAAACTCCATAAGAGCCAGAATTGATAAAATACACGCAAGAGGAGGGGTTGTTGCACTATCAGGGGGAATAGACTCATCTCTCGTTGCTGTGCTTGCAAAAGAGGCACTTGGAGAGAATGTTCTCGCACTTATCATGCCAGAAGAGGGTGTATCCCCTGATTCTGATACGAACCATGCAATAAAGATAGTTAAAAAATTTGATATACCACACAAAATCATTCCTATAAATGGAGCAATTGATTGGTTTTTTGATATTTTTCCGGAAAAGGAACTGTCTAAAAGGGAAGTCAAACTCGCTCTTGCAAATGTCAAACCCAAAATACGTATGATCATAAATTACCTTCATGCCAATTTAGAAAATCGCATAGTTATAGGAACAACCAACAAAACAGAACTGCTTCTTGGATACGGAACAAAATATGGAGACCTTGCAGCAGATATTTACCCAATAGCAGACCTATATAAAACGCAGGTGTGGCAACTTGCAGAGCATGTCGGGATACCTACAGAAATAGTGCGAAAAAAGCCCACTGCAGGTCTCTGGAAAGGTCAGACAGACGAAGAGGAATTAGGTCATACCTATCAGGAAATAGACAAAATTCTTTATACCCTTGTAGAACTGGAATTCTCCGTAAAGGAAGCATCGGAGTATCTTGGTATGAAAGAAGAGGCAATAGAGGATATTTTCAGAAGAGTTAAAATGTCCGAACACAAACGCAAAACTCCTACCATTACAAGATTATCAAGGATGTGTCTTGATAAAGACTGGAGATATCCAGTGGAGAGGTACTGATGAAAAAATACGCTTTATTATCTACATGGGATAAATCCGGTCTTTTGCCATTTGCTAAAAAATTAAATGAACTCGGATACCATTTGATAGCAACAGGGAGAACAGCAAGTTTTTTAAAGGACAACGGTATAAACTGCACGGAAGTAATAGATGTAACCCATTTCCCGGAAATTCTTGAAGGTAGAGTAAAGACACTCCATCCATACGTGTTCGGAGGAATACTCGCACGCTCCTGGGTTGAGGAAGATATAAAAACTCTCGAAAACTATGGTATTCCACGTATTGAAATTGTTGTTGTAAACTTTTATCCATTTGAAAAGAAAAAGAAGGAAATCAAAGACCTAACAAGACTTCTTGAATATATTGACATAGGAGGACCATCTCTTGTAAGAGCAGCCGCAAAAAACTTTAAAGACGTCGTTGTGATAACAGACCCAGAGGATTACGAACTTATTATTAGAGAACTCGAAAGGGAAGGCTCTGTATCTATGGAGAGAAGAAAAAAACTTGCCATAAAAGCCTTCCAGAGAACTGCCCAATACGATGCGCTTATATCAGAGCACTTGCAATCTTTCCTTGAAACCAGAAATCCCTTTCCCAAGCTCATGATTCTTCCACTTGAAAAAGAACAAAATCTTCGCTATGGCGAAAACCCGCACCAGAAAGCATCCATGTACAGACACTCAGGGAGTGAGAATGATATACCATTCGAACTATTGCTTGGTAAGGAACTTTCTTACAATAACATCGTTGACATGTACTCAGCGTATCAACTTGTGAGAGAATTCAAGGACCCGGCATGTGTTATAGTAAAACATACAAATCCCACAGGTGCAAGTGTTGATTTCTCGCTAATAGAGGCATACACAAATGCTCTATCAACAGATTCACAGGCTGCTTTTGGAGGGATTGTGGCTTTCAATGATACAGTGGATGAAGAACTTGCAAGGATGCTAAATGAAAGGTTTTACGAGGTTATAATAGCGCCTGATTATACAGAAGACGCACTATCAAAACTTAAAATCAAGAAAAACAGACGAGTAGTCAGAGCACCTTATTTAAGCAAAACAAGGTTTGAAATAAAAAACGTGTTTAATAGGTATCTTGTTCAGGAACATGATGATATACCTATACTTGATCCGGACAACATGAAAGTTGTCCCGGAGGGAAAAACCGTTGACACCCTTGTAATGGAAGACCTTGAGTTTGCTTTTACCGTCGTAAAGTACGTAAAATCCAATGGCATTGTAGTAGCAAGGGACAAACGAACACTTGGTATAGGAGCAGGACAGATGAGCCGCGTTAAATCCGTTTCACTGGCATTAAGGCAGGCAGGGACTGAAGCAGAAGGTGCGGTACTGGCATCTGATGGCTTTTTCCCCTTCCCTGATTCCATAGAACTTGCTGCAAGATACGGGATAATAGCCATAATACAGCCAGGTGGTTCCATAAGAGACCCGGAGGTAATAGAAGCAGCAGAGAAAGCCGGTATTACAATGGTTTTAACCGGCATTCGCCATTTTAGACATTGATGGACATTTTACTTGGGATAATAGTAGGCATTGCAGCAGGTATTTTTGCCGGACTTTTCGGCATAGGGGGCGGAACCGTAATAATACCTTTGCTTGTCTTTTTCTTTGGTATGTCACAGCACAAGGCACAGGGCACATCATTAGTTGCACTATTATTGCCTGTTGGGCTTCTTGCAACCCTTGAGTACTACAAAAACGGCAATGCAGACGTAAAATTAGGCCTTATGATAGGGGCAGGTCTATTTTTAGGTGGATATATAGGCGCCTGGGTTGCCAATAAATTGAATGACCCTTCGCTCAGAAAACTATTTGCAGTTTTTCTGATGTTTGTAGCAATAAGGATGTTTCTCAAAAAATGAAGATACTTGCGCTTGAAACATCTTCACCCTATTCAGGCATTGCCATATTAAGAGGAAAAGAGCCCATTTTATCCCTTATCAATCACAAACCATTCCATCATGTTGAGGAACTACCACTGTTTGTTGAAAAAGCACTCTCATTTGCAAATTTAACACTAAAAGACCTCTCTTTTATTGCCATTTCAAAAGGTCCAGGATTTTTCACAGGGCTCAGGGCTGGCATTTCATATGCAAGAGCACTTGCATATTCCCTTGATATACCTTTGCTTACCGTTCCAACAATGGAAGTAATACAGAGAGAATATAAACTCAAAGACGCTGAAATATGTTTCAGATTAAAAGGGGATAAAGTATTTTATCAGAGATTTGAAAATAACAAGCCACAGAAAGAACCCGTTATTTTGAATCTCAATGAGATAGAACAAAAATACCCGCTTATAATAAAAGAAGACGCAATTTTGCCTTATCTTGTGGGCATAATAGCATACGAAAAATACATAGAGGGAAATGAAAAGATTGAAGACATCGAAAATATTGAACCCCTCTATGTTCAGGCACCGTATGTCCGTAAATCTGAGAAGGGCAAAAAAGTCTGACCTGAAAGAGATCCTGGAAATAGAAAAAGAATCCTTCAAAGAACCCTGGAGCATGGAAGGTTTTTTATATGAACTCAACCTGCCAGAGGAAATAGGCATATCCTATGTGGCTGAAGTTGACGAAAAAGTGGCAGGATACATTTTTCTCCATATATTTGATGAGGGAATTCACATAGTTAATATTGCAGTGAGAAAAGACATGCGAAGGCAGGGTATCGGAACCCTTCTCCTTAAGAAAGCAGAGGAAATAGCAAAAAATAAGCATATTCCACTTCTTGTTCTTGAGGTGCGGGAAAACAACCTTCCTGCAATTTCTCTGTACAAAAAGCATGGCTTCTTTGTGCTCCGGAAAATTGAAGGTTATTACTCGGACGGTGAAAATGCACTTTTAATGGTAAAAGAAGTAAAAAGAACCTGAAATGTGGATTTTATACTCATTGCTTTCGGCGCTTGGCTGGGCAACATCTGATGCATTCAGTAAGAGAGCGTTAAGTGAAGAAAATGTACCACATCTTTTTCTCCTCTGGAGCAGATTCGTATTTTCAATACCTTTTGTCCTGCCCCTTCTTTTCTTTACCCACATCCCACATCTTTCCGCAAAATTTTTCTATCTTCACCTTTTCTGGCTGCCCCTTGAAATAGGTGCAATTTATTTATACCTTAAAGCGATAAAAACCTCTCCTATTTCCCTGTGTCTGCCATTTTTGTCTCTTACACCGTTTTTCCTTTTATTTACAGGTTATGTACTCCTTGGCGAAAAACCAGCCCCATCTGCAACTTTAGGTATTCTGTTTATAGTTATTGGCTCTTACGTAATGAACATTAACCTGAAAGAAAAAGGAATTTTAGAACCTGTAAAGGCAATTTTCACCGAGAAAGGAACAAGGTTGATAATAATAGTTGCCTTTTTATACAGCTTAACTTCAATAATCGGCAAGAAACTCGTCCTGTACTCAAATCCATTTTTATTCAGCATCTATTACACAATTGTGATGAGTATTGCAACACTGCCCTTTGGCATTTCATCCTTCAAAAGGGCAAAGGTGACCCTGTCGGTTGTATTATCAGGAGCGTTTTACGGCATGATGATTCTATTTCATATGCTCGCAATAAAAACAGCCTTTGTAAGCTATATGATAGGTCTAAAACGCCTCTCAGGTGTATTTTCGGTAATTTATGGGTATGTAATGTTCAATGAAAGGCACATAGAATCAAGACTTTTGGGAGCTATTTTAATGGTAGTTGGCGCCATTTTAATAACTGTATCCTAAGCCATGGGAGTCTTTTCTATGTCATACAGCCACTTTTTTATACGAAGAAGCACCCTATCGTAACTTTCCTCTCCGCTTTCAACTTTATCCTGAAGAGCCTCTATTTCCCGCGTAAGAGCCTCGCTCACAAGTTCTCCAAAGTACTCTGTGAGGGTATTGTAAACCCGCTCGCCCTTTTTTGTAGAATAGAGCCTGCCTTTTATTTCAACCACATATTTTCTCTTCAATAGCGTGTCTATGATTTTTGCATAAGTGGACGGCCTTCCTATACCCCTTTTTCGCATTTCATCAACAAGTTCTCCCTGAGTATATGGCATTACTTCAGGTATTTTTCTTAAAAATGCCTTTTTTACCTCAATTTTACCCTCATCACCCCTTAACCTGCACGTCTCAAGGGGCATTACGAGATCATACCCATGCCGGATAATATCAAGTACACAGCTTACTTCTGTGGCAAAATCTGTCTCTTCAATAGTCAATTTTAACGTAGCTGAAAGTACTAAAGGGGACCTCATCTGCGATACAATAAAACGTCTGAAAATAAGATCATAGAGTTTTAGATGTTTGTCCCCTATTTCTGAGAATCTACCCCATGATTCTTTAATCTCCTTAATCTCTTCAGTGTTCCACGGCTTTGTTGGTCTTATACACTCATGGGCACCTTCACTTTTTGAAAAGGTCTTTATTGCTACATACTCTTTGCCAAAGTGCTCTTCTATATATTCCTTTGCCACCTCTACACCCCAGGAAGAGACCCTTATAGAATCAGTCCTGTGGTAGGTTATAAGTCCTGCCTCAAATAGTTCCTGGGCAAGTTTCATGGTAAGGGGCGCAGAAAAACCAAGTCTCCTTGAGCTTTCAAGTAACATCATTGATGTATTAAAGGGAACAATGGCCTCCTTTTCACGTTCTTCCTTTTTAAGAATTCTATAATACAAATATGCGGGCTTCTTTGGCAGACCGGCTTTATTTTCCAGCTCAAAAACAAATCTTCCAGTGTCTGTTTCAGCAATCAGCACATCCTTTTTGTTTCTACTCTGTCTGGTTCTTTCAATAACCCAGCCAAGAACAGGAGTCTGAACCCTGCCTGCTGAAAGATTGCTTTCGCCAAAATACTTTTTTAACTTCTCAGAAAGCGCAAAACCAATCCACCTGTCTGCTATTCGTCTTAAAATCTGCGCCTTTACAAGGTTCTGGTTGACATCCCCGGGATTTTCAAGGGCCTTTAAAATAGCCCTCCTTGTAACTTCATGAAACTCCATTCTTCTCATATTTTTGACAAAAACCCTGAACACATTGGAAAGGTCCCAGGAAATCTTCTCTCCCTCTGTATCTGGATCAGTTGCAAGAAACACCATATCCACCTCATACCCTACTCTCCTCAATGCTCTGACAAGGTCTATTTTATCCTCCTGTGGGCCCATGTTGCATCCCGGACAAATATTCTCTGTTGTCTGCTCACCACATGGGCAATAACGTATGGTATCGTACACAGGAATAATCCTGCCATTTATCAAAACACCGTATTTACCTTCTTTTGTAACAAGATCAAACACATGTCCCTTTGAGGCTGCAATCAAAAGCACATATTTCCCTATAGAGATTTCATAAACAGGAATACCCATTACTATACGGCGTAGGGGTTTTCCAAAAAACGAGGCAATGGTCCTTGCCTTATGGGGAGACTCAACTATCATCAAAGCAGCCTTTAATAGCTCAAGATTTTTTGAAAAAACACTACCCTCTTTTATCCTTTCTCTTTCTTTGTGTACGGCATCTACAAGATTTTTGATGTCTTCACTTTCCTCTTCTGCACTTTTCATTTCTTTAAACTCAACATCAAAACCCATGTATGAAAGGCGCTTTTTAAGGGAGACGAAGGCTTTTTTATCATCAACTATGAGAAACGCCACTCCATGGGTCATGCCACCGGGATAAAGCCGTGAGGTTCTTCCACTTGCCTGAATATATGATGCAGAGTCTCCAACCACAATATAAAGCTCACCCTCTTTCTCAACAAGGGAAATATCTTCACTCTTTTGCATCTTTTCCCTGAGATTCTCCCTCTCAAAAAGTTCCTCTAAAAGCCTTATTCCCTCTTCAAATTTAGCCTGCACATTTTTATATTTACTCAATATCTCAGGCTTAACGAAAACATACCTCTTCAAAAAAGCCCTAACTTCATCTATTTTCTTCCTGGACTCACTCCCCAAAAGGGGCCTTATAAGGGATAGCACACTGTAGAGGCCGCTTATGGTTTTTATTTTGAGAGGGAACTCTATTTTGGGCACACCGGCAAAAATTGCAAATTTGACTGCAAAAGGAAGGTCTATACCCCTTGTTAATGGATTACGAGATGAGGAAATTC
The DNA here is from genome assembly GCA_027038175.1 of Caldifarciminota bacterium. Lineage (GTDB taxonomy): Bacteria > Hydrothermota > Hydrothermia > UBA1063 > CAJXJZ01 > CAJXJZ01. The sequence goes on from JALVYB010000051.1 coordinate 73,689, forward strand.
CAATAACACACGTGAGCTCACCCCCCTCAAAGGCCTTTTTACTTTCATCATCAAACTCTTCGTATGTCACGCAATTTATCCCTTTTTGCGCAAGATACTCCTTAAAAGAATTCACCCCTTCCTTTCCCATAGGAGCAGGCACATATACAAAAACCCCATTTTTCAGCATTTTCACAAAAGATGCAACTTCCTCATAGAGTGGTTTTTCGGGAAAAATTGCAATATCATCAATATTCCTGAGGAAACTAATTTCTTTACCCACTTCAAAACCAAGAAGCTCACGAAAGAGATTCGCTCTTTTTGTCTTAGGGACAAGTGTGGCTGATGAGACAACAAGCACCCCTCTTTTCCCTTTATTTTTATTCAAAAAGCGTTCAAGACGTTCAATCCTGTTCTTCAAATACCCATTATCCGGATTTTTCGCAAGTTGAGACTTGAGTTTTATAACCTTCTCGGCAATTTCTATTTCTTTTCTCTTTACCCCAATAAGACCAAGAACCTTATCAATGTTTCTTCCTGATTTAAGAAGGGAATCAACATCATCAACAAAAACGAAGTCAAAATCATCTGGCAAAATCTGGGCGTTTTTTGCAAGAAAATTGGTTGTACTTACAAGAATATCAAAGTCTCCATTCTTAATTTTTTCCTTTTCATTCTTTTTTCCTGTGTAGGCTATTATCCTTAGAGGGGTGTCAAACTTTTGTAGTTTCTCATAGACATTTTTCAAAAGAAGACGGGTTGGGACAATAATGTAAGACCTGTGACCCACAAATACAGCCATATTAATTCCAAACGTGGTCTTTCCAACACCTGTAGGCGCAATAAGAGCAAAAGATTCCTTAAAAAGCACTCTTTTTGCCCATGAAATCTGCATGTTCCAGGGAAATGTGCCCTGGTTTTTGAGAAAAAGTTCTTTGAACTCTGAAAGAGCCTTCTCTGTTGCACAGAAATCCTGCATCCTCCCTTTAACTTTCAACCTGTCACAAAAATCGGGAAACTGCAAATCACCATCCTCACATCTTTCGCACAAAAGGCCATGGGAAAGCCTTATATCATCAATCCTTCCATAACAATTGGGACACAATCTTCTATAAATAGCAATAGTCATGTTAAAATGATAAAAGTTTCCAATGGTAAATCAAAAATTGACCGATTACATGGATAGCCTTATTATAACATATATGAGGGAAAATGTTTTTGCTCCAATTAAAAAATTAGAAATATCCAATTTTAAATCCATCCGCTCAGTGAGTCTGGAGACAAGCAGGATAAATATCTTTATTGGAGAACCCAATTCTGGTAAAACCAATATCTTGGAAGCCCTTACTATGTTTTCTTATCCGCATCTGAGGTATTTAAAAGGCATCATAAGATACAACGAACCCATAAACTTATTCTATGACCATGACATAACCCAACCAATTTTAATAAAGTGTGAAATAGGCTCTAAATTCATTGATTCTGAGGATACAGAGGCTTCCATCACAATCGATTATAACCACTCAGAAATATCTTTCAGAGGAGAAATCCCAGCTCAGGAAAACAAACAGATAAAAATAGTCTCAGTAGGTGGCTATTACACTTCTGACAGAAATGAATTTAAATTTAACTTTTTTCCTCCTCCCTCTTTAATAAAACCTTTTAAATTCAAGGTCCTGGATACATTCGAAGGAGCAGATACAGAAGGATTACGTCCACCTTATGGCAATAATCTGGTTATGCTACTTAAAACGAATAAAGAACTACGTAAAAACATTGCTGCAATTTTTTCCAGGTACGGTCTTAAACTTGCTGTAAAATTCAGCGAGAAAAAATTAGAACTTCAGAAAGAATCTGAAGGTATAATAATTGCTTATCCATACAACACAATTTCAGATACCCTCCTTAGGGTGGTGTTTTATATCTCTGCGATAAAGACTAATAAAAACTCAGTTTTAATTTTTGATGAACCAGAATCTTACGCATTCCCTTATTATACTAAATTTATAGCCGAAGAAATAGCACAGGATATCACCAATCAGTATTTTCTCTCCACCCACAATCCGTATCTTATATTATCAATACTTGAGAAAGCCCATAAAGAAGACGTGAATATATTTGTAACGCATTTTGAAGACTATGAAACTAAAGTCAAACTCCTTTCACCGGCTGAGAAAGAGGAACTTCTCGAATTTGACGCCGACCTCTTTTTCAACCTGGAAAAGTTTTTTAAATAAGTGAGCAGGTCAAATAAAAAACAATTATTTGTAGAGTGTACACCCGACGAGATACTGGTTAAATCCCTTATAAACGGCTTATATAAAATCATTCATTCAGGCGGTAAGTCAAAAATCGCAAACAGGATAAAAAAGATGAAAAAGCAGGTAGCGATGGTTGACGAAGACCCGGGGAGTACTTCACATCCTTACTATGAGAAACTCAAGACAATTTATCAGGATACACAATGCAAAATTATCGTTAAATCAGACACAGCATCAGAAAATGTCATTATTACGATTCAGCCCAGACTCGAGGAATGGCTATTACATACCTGCAAAATGAATAACATAGACATCAAACTGTATAGTCTCCCAGAAGACGGAGCTTCCCTTCACTCTGTCATAAACCTATACCAATCAAATTACATTCGCCTTATTAAGGATTTACAAAACACACAATGTTTCAAAAAACTAAAAGAGATACTCCACAAATACTCAAAATAGATATTCCGTGCTGTGAGTGATCTATGTTAAAATCCCCTTCCTTATTCCATACTTTTCACATAATTTTGTCGTCTTTTCTTCAAGTTTTTTCCTGTATTCTTTTGAAGGCTGAGGGAAAATCCTGTATAGTTTCTTATATTTCGGTACAAGGTTGGGATAATGCTTTTTAAGAAATCTGTAATAAAGGGTTTTGCAGTCTGATAGTCTGTTGCCGAATAAAGTTAGAGACCCAATGAAAACAAAATCTGCTCCATACTGCCTCGCAGTTTTTACCATATTATCCAGTTCATTATCCAAATCAGAGATATAAGGCAATACAGGAATGTACGAAACACCAGTTAAAAAACCTGCACTTTTGCATTTTTGCATTGTCTTCAACCGCTCATATGGAGCAGGAGCCCCTGGTTCAAGAATTTTAGCCATTTTGTCATCTAATGTAGAAATAGAAAAATTGATAATTACGCCTCTCTCCAACTTATCTTTTAGGTCATCCGGAATAATACCTTTTTCGTCAATTTCTTTTAATATATCCAGGTCTCTCAATACCAAAGTAGATTTGGTCAAAATATGAACAGGAAAACGATACTTTAAAATTATTTCAAGCAACTTCCTTGTTAACTTCAATTTTTTCTCGATACTCTGATAGGGTTCAGTTGAAGTCGCTAAAGCAATGAAACCGTATTCTCCCTTATTTCTCCTTATCTTAAGTTGTTTATCAAGCACTTCTTCGGCATTAATTTTAACAGACAGTACATTTCCCATATTTTCTCCATACTTACTCCCTCTTGTATAACAGTAAATACAATTAAATGAGCACCCCGAATAAGGATTAATAGAGTAATCATCGAGAAACCAGTTATCTCTCTTCTTATGCTTATTCAGGACTGATTTCACCATAATTTCTTTTATCATTTTCAGGAACTTATTAAAGTTTTCAATTCTTCCTGCTCTTTTTCACTTAATTTCTTCATACCATTTTTCACTATCCATCTTGTATGTTTATCCTTCACTTTTGCCCACTTTTTCAGAAATTCAAAAACAGCCCTGTTATCCTTCTTGCTTATTTCCCTCAAGGCCCAGCCTATAGCCTTTTTAACATCTTCATCCTGTTCTCCCATAACCTTGCTCAAAAATCCAAGGCATATCTTAGAGTCTGTTTCTTTTGCTCTAATATAGGGTGGAATCGTAGCAACCGCGAGCCTTCTAATCCATTTGTTCTCCGATTTAACCCATTTATCCATTAGAGAGAATATTTCCTGTTGATTTTGAACTGCAAGATTCACAATAACTTTTAAAGCCAGCTGGTCACAGATTTCCCAGTTTGAAATGTCATCAAGCACATTAATAACAAACTCTTTTACACCTCTGTAATCCTTTTTAAACATTACTCCGAGTGCACTAATTACAATTAATCTCTCATCTCTTTTACCTTCCCTCCATAATTCCATTAACCTGTTATACTTCCAGTTATCCTTTGCCAACAACTTTCCGAGCTCCTTGCCGATAGAATTTAAGAGAGGTGTTTTCGTAAATTTGAGTTTACCTGTTTTTTCTTTTGCAAGTTCCTCCGATATTACATTTATGGTTAACCCAATACTACCCTTTTTCAGTTCTTCGTAAATTAATTTCGCTATATCTTTTTTATCTTTCATCACCATAACGGAAATTGTACCAACAATTAGAACAAATTATATCTGGAGATACGTAGAAAACCAAATTTATTGAAAAATGTGCGGGGATTTCAGGAAGCTTCGGGTAATAATTATGGCTCCCCGGGAGGGTTTCGAACCCCCAACCCCCTGATTAACAGTCAGGTGCTCTACCGGTTGAGCTACCGGGGAGCGTTGTATTATATATTATACGATATCAGGGCCGGATGGTCAATTGATTTTAAGCACTCTTAGAGTACGATTCTTGAACTTCACCACATAGGCTCCTGATGGTAAACCCTTTAATTTTATCATACCATTCTGAGCATAACCCCTGAGTATTCTTCTCCCACTTCTATCATACACGGAGTATCTGCCTCTAAAACCCTCTCCGAGTATTAGCATATCACCACGTAAAATGACGCTGTTCTTCCACTTAAACTCAGAATTACTTTCTCCTACCCCGCTTCCCAGATAATCAACCTGAAAAACAAGCCCATCACCTGTAACAATATATAGGGTCGAATCTTCTTCACACACATCTTTGACCATACCTATATCCGAAATACTGCTTTTTACATACCCACCTGAAACGAATGTGTAAATGTCAACACCAGATGTGCCACGAATTACAAAGACTCTGTTATTACTACCCCTTATATGTGTGGCACCGCTCACTGGAATTGAATCTAAAAGAAGAGGGGCATCCGGCACTTTTATATCATACACTTTGAGATAACCCGCAAAGAGGACATACAGCAGGCTATCAGACGGAGCAATTTCAATATCATAAACACGTCCGCTCCCTATGGTATCTATAAACTCCCCCAGATTTACATCGTAAATGATAAATCCATGTCTCAATGTACCCACATAAATATACCTATCAAAAAGACCACCGGTCATAAAGTATGAGCCGTTTGCTAATACCGTATCCTGAGTAAATCCATTCTGGTAGTTTATTATCCTGAATCCAAGGTCCCTTTCAAACACGCAAACCCTCTCGCTGTCGATTGTGACATCTGACACATAGCCCTGTGTGGAATCGTGATAAACCTCTCTTTTTCCGCTATACACTGAAAAACCTGAGTTATACATCCCATAAACAATTAAACTATCATACTGCGCTGAGCTAAATACGGGATTACCAAAAACTGTATCCTTGAACAGAATGGAATCGTTTGATAAAACGCTTACTATTCCATACGTAGTGCCTACATATACATCACCATCCACCAAATTCACTGTGCGGGGCTCAGGGCTGATGGTTGTAAAACCTCTTGCATTGAATATTCCATCATACGCAGGATAGATTATTTTCACAGAATAGGGAGTGGATTCTGCAGAAATTAGGTTATCACCCGAATCATAAGTCTTTACCATAAATCGAACACTCTGACTTCCTGTAAAGTCCATTCTTCTGATAATCTCCGTATCTGTAGAAATCTCACCAAGTAACGTCCATGTGTTAGCATTATCCGAACTGTAGTAAAGTTCCACTCTACCAATAACTGCTGCATCATCATAAGAAATATACAGAGGGAAATAAAGATTGTTTACCACAGGTGAAGACACATTTACGTCATTAACATTGCCTATCTCCTCCCCACCGGGAATTACATTGTACAGTGCTATGTATGTGCTATCCGTCGTATACAGGGGCCATGCCCATGTGCCAAGGTCCCAGGTATTGTGAAGAATCACAAATGTATCTGCACCTGTTACCTGATAACCAAAGGCACAGGTTGAGTGTTCTATTATCCTTCCGTACTGGTCAAGATAGTTTCCAACTGCCCAGTGCACCGGTCTTCCGGAATCCACTTCCTGTTTTAAATACATATATGCTGTGTCATAAGCACAGGCTGTGTCATAAACGATAGTATCGTAAACCCACCTTGAGATAAAAGAGTAACCATTCTCCATGTTTGCACAGTTCTCGGTTCCTGTCGAAATGGGTGCCCAGTCTGTGTAACCTGTTGTGGTATCTGCATCCATATAAATAGCAAGTTCCCTCTGAACATTTGGAACATTGCGTACCGTATCCCCCAGGACCACATCATAATGGTCAAAGTAATAATCTATAAGCCTGCCATATCCCCTTTTGTCCCAGTAACCTAAAATCATAGCAGAGGCAGTAGGGCTACAACCATAAGACCATAAATATGCAGGCACGCCATCTATCTCATTATACTCGTCAAGTTTAAAACCCTTTGTTTCATAATACGTCCACTTCTTACTGTAATCCTTGAAAACAATCCTCTTTCTGAACAATTCATCAACATAAGAATCATTTTGATACTTTAGATATCGCGTGTCCCAGAATCTATCACCTGTGTAAAGAAAATAGGTAGAATAGCCAGTGTAAACAACCATGGAAGTTTTATAATTCATCCTGTTTATCAGCATAAACCCTGGCACTCCCCTACCATACTCATACAGAGGCCTTGAGTAATTGTTGTCACCAGTTACTATGGTTATTGTATCCTCCTGAGCACCGAATATATATATGGTAGCAAATCTCTTGAGTGATGGAGTGTAAAGCGGGATCTCTTCACAGAGCACGGGTTTATCTGAATAGTGCCTTGCCACCTCAAACGCAAGGTTATAACCCCTGCCATGCGCCATTAGCATAAAAACAAATACGAGCGTACTCATATCATTGCTCCTTTCTGGATAGTTTGTTCCATAAAAGATACGAGTAGACAAAAAGAATAATGACAATGACAAACATCATCCATACCATGAAAAACATCAAAAACTTACCTGTAAAAAATGAGATTATTACAAGGATGCCATCTATTAAAAATAGCCAGCCACCAAGAGTATTGGTCTTATTCCATACCTCTTCACTGGACAGTGTCCAGGGTGTTCTTATACCAACGAACCAGTTTCTCCTGGACTTAAAAAGCAGTACTCCAAGATATACATACAAAATTCCTATAGGGAATGTAACAAAACGGGTCATATCAATCCTAATGCCAACATTCCAGAGGATAATTCCAAGTTCTAAATAAAGAAAAAAGGTCATAAAAATGAATACGAAAATATCGTAATGCGTACGAAACTTTTCTATATTCTTTTTAAGTGGGTCTACGTGGGGGATAATCACAAATAAACCATAAAGCAAAAGAGCGACAATAGGCATTATAAAAAGCCCCCAGAACTTTCCCATAAAAGCGTCAGGTATTCCCTGTGCATTAAAGTGAGTTGCAATTTTATCAGGCAAGAGCGGATAAAAATATATGGCCACAATAAACATGGTCAGAAGAACAGAAATACTAATATATCTGGAGTACTTGACTTTCATAGGATTAATTATATCTGCCTCTTGTGGGAATGTCAAGAATGCTCATGATTTGACCGTTTTGTTGTGATGAATTAAAGTATAAACGTGAAAGAAATAACCTCAATCATTGTTGATTATAATAGTCTGGAACATACAAAACTTGCAATTGGGACACTGTTGAAACACGAAGACGAACTAATTGATAAAGTAATCGTTGTTGATAACTATGGTATTTCAGACTATACCTGCCTGTTAAACAGGTTTAAAGACAGAATAATTGTAATAAATCCGGGAAGGAATCTTGGATTCGGTAAAGCAATAAACCTTGCCATGAAGTATGTAAAAACCCCTTATGTGCTCCTTCAAAATCCTGACACTCAACTTGAAAACAAAATACTTGATAGAATGTTAGATTCTCTGAAAAAACATGGTGGAGCAGTGGTCCCCATGGCAAAGACACCAGAGGGCATGGAATTTATGGCAAGGAGATTCACAAAACCACTGGATATTTTAGCAGGAAGACGTTCACCTTTACTTGTTTTTGATTCCTTCAGAAAAATCGGGGAAAAGTATAGATATCTGGATAAACGAAATGAAAAAGAACCCTTTCAGATTGATGCTTTCACGGGAACTTTTGTCCTCATAGAGAAAGAAGCCTTCCTAAAAGCAGGAGGATTTGACGAAAAATTTTTCCTCTTCATGGAGGATGTTGACCTTTCGAGAAAACTCCGAAGAATGGGTTATAATATAACCCTCCTGCCGGATTTGTATGTGAAACATCTTGTAGGGGCTACACGAGGAAAAGCCCCTTTGAAGAGCGGCTTTGCCAAAGCGAAATCAGTTTACCTTTATCTAAGTAAATGGCATGAAATAAAAGGTATACTTAAATTTTTTGTGGGTTTACTCCTTGCACTTTATACTATTCTTATCTCTTTTGTGAATTTTGTTGATTTTCAAAGACCAGAGATATCATGGAAGAAGCAATTAAAAAGAAAGCAATTATAAAGTTTGTCTCTATTGTCTCTCTCGCAATTGGAGATATTCTATCCATTTTAATCTCCCTCTATATCGCATACATACTGAGGATAACTGTTTATACAAAGTTCTTGTCCATGCCCAAACTCTATCCCCTTTCACTTTATTCTAAGTACGCATTTCTTCTCTTTCTATGGCCTCTTATCTTTTATATACTGGAACTTTATGACCACATTTTCAGCAGCGAACGGGAGGCGGTACGTGCATTTAAAGGAAGCACAATAGCGTATATATTATCGGCTCTGGCATTGTATGCACTCAAAGTTCAACCAAGATTTCCACGCTCTATATTCCTTACCTCGTGGTTTATTTCTCCATTTGTTATAATCATTCTCAGAAAATTCATACGCTGGCTTTTGAGTCACTTTGGACTTTTTAAATATAAACTCCTTGCAATTGGAGATTCTCCAGAGCTGTTCATAATAAAAAATTCATTGCGGTATCATAAACGCTACTTTAACATTATAAAACAGATAGAGGAAGCTGAACTCAATGTTATTAAAGACCTTTACAGTAAAGAAAAGTTTGATGTCATGATATTCTCTCCTGGCAAACGTATTCCGCCAGAAGTAATCGATTTTGCGGAAAGTGAAGGGATTGAGGTGCTCGTTCTAACTGATATTTTTGGACTCAGGTCTCAGGGGATAGGCACATGGGACATAAGCGGTATTGTTACTGTGAAATTGAATTATAACCTCTTCAGACCTGTAAATAAGTATATTAAGTTTCTATTCGACAGATTTTTTGCCTTCTTTTTCATCTTATTTTCACTACCACTTTATCCCATAATTGCACTTATCATAAAAATAGACTCAAAGGGTCCTGTGCTTTACACTCAAACACGCGTGGGGAAAAAGGGGAAGAAATTCAAGGTATATAAGTTTAGAACAATGTACGTTGATGCAGATAAGAAACTCAAGGAAATACTTGACAAAGACCCAAAAGCAAGAGAAGAATGGTACAAGTATAGAAAATTGAAGAACGATCCACGGGTTACCCGTGTTGGCAAATTTTTGCGGAAAACATCTCTTGACGAGATACCTCAGATTATAAATATCTTAAAAGGCGAGATGAGTCTCGTTGGACCAAGACCTGTTACAGAAGAAGAAATCCATCGCTACTATAAGGAAACAGTAAAGTATTATTATTCGGTATTGCCCGGTATAACAGGCCTCTGGCAGGTTTCAGGTAGAAATGACCTTGATTTTGAAGCAAGACTGCTCCTTGATGAGTATTATGTTTTGAACTGGTCGATTGAACTGGACCTTGAGATTATACTTAAAACAGTCCATGTGGTTTTAACAGGAAGGGGGGCTGCATAATGGGAAAACCAAAATACCAAGATATTCTGGATAGACTTGTTGGAATTGGCCTTTTACTTGCTTCAGAAAAGAACCTGCATAAACTTCTTGAAAAGATAGTGGAAGAGGAGATGAATTTCACCAATGCTGAAGGGGGCTCTTTATACATAAGGAGGGGGAAATACCTTATTTTTATGGTATTCAGAAATAGAATTCTGGAGAATAAATTACCCAGAGATACAATTTTAAAGAGAATTAAAAAATCAAAATTTGAGATAAACGAAAAGAGCATTGCAGGAGCATGTGTTAAACGGGGAGAAATAATCAGTATCAGGGATATGAGCAGAGTGGAAGAACTTGGCTTCTCATACGACAGAAGCATAGATAGAGAACTTGGTTATGAAACGAAATCACTTCTCGCAATTCCACTTAAGAGCCCTGAAGGAGAAATAATAGGTGTACTTCAACTCATAAACCTGCCCCAGGAGTCTTTCACAGAGGAAGGGCTCAGGCTTGTAAGAGCCACGGCAGCACAGGCAGCCATTTCACTCTCAAACGGACTTTTGCTCGACGAACTTAAAAAAGCACAACTCGATACCATTTATCGCCTGGCAAAGGTGGCTGAATTCAAAGATAGAGAAACAGGAGACCATATAAAAAGGATGTCCAGAGTTTCCATGTACATTGCAGAAACCCTGAAACACGATCCGGATTTTTCAGAACTTATACTCTATGCAAGTCCAATGCATGATATAGGTAAAGTGGCTATTCCAGACCATATACTTCTTAAACCTGCGAAACTCACGGAAGAGGAATTTGAAATAATGAAGACTCACACCACAATTGGAGGAGAAATACTGGAGAATGCAGATACAGAACTTTTAAAGGTTGCGCGGGTAATTGCTCTTTATCATCATGAAAAATTTGACGGTACGGGTTATCCAGAAGGACTTAAGGGCGAGAATATACCCACAGAAGCAAGAATAGTGGCAGTAGCTGATGTCTTTGATGCACTTGTTTCAAAAAGGCCCTATAAGGCTCCCTGGCCACCCGATGAGGCATTAAAATACATAGTTTCACAGAAAGGGAAACACTTTGATCCAGAGGTAGTCAAAGCGTTCGTGGATTCCTACGAGAAAATTATTGACCTTTACGAGCACTCTGACATTCGATCCTGATAGAAAGCCCATCTAAAACCATTTTTTTCAGTGATTCTGATATACTATCGCATGGATATGAGTTTATGAGATTTTGAATGTGTTTTTTGTCCTTTTGATTTGAATACATATAAAGAAGTGCATAAAAAGCGCGTTCTTTGTCCACTCCACGACACGTATTAAACACTTTCTGATATATAGAAAGGGCTTTTTTCGGTCTTTCAAGGTTGAAAAGGTATAGTTCCCCAAGTCGGGATAGGCTCCTGCAATCTGTACTATCTTTCAGTGATATAACATCCTTGAGTACCTTATCCCTATCTCTGGCTTTTATAGAGACAGGTTTATACGAAGAATACATAACCTTTGCATAAAGGGAATCTGCCATCTTCAAACTATCCTCCTCCTCAAGTATCCTTGCAAGATTGAACATGGCGATTGACCTTATACTATCTACTTTTCTATCCCTTAAAATTTCTCGCAAAATATTTTTTGCCTCTGTTGAATCACCTTTGAGTAAGAGGAACTTTGCCTTATAAAGCGAAATTACCCTCTCTTCATTACTCTCCGGAGGATACCTGAGATTGGATATGACGGATAAAGCTGTATCTGGTGCTTTTTGCTTATAAAGAAAATCAAGATAGAGCATGTTTATTCTGAACCTATCCTTTGGGGAAAGACTGGTTTCTCTTAAGGCTGACAAAAATGCTCTTGCAGCCTCAAGAGAATCAGCACGAAGAGCTGCCTGAGTTGCCAGATTAAGGAACTTCTTGGCATATTCGTTCTTTAAGTCACTCTTTAAAAACTCACGCCCCATTCTTATTACGGCATCATAATTTTGCTCTTTAAAGGCAAGTTCAGCAAGCACCAATGCAGTCTCTTTCCTGGACTTTCTGGAATCTATTTTGCTTATCACAGAGCGAGCACTATCGTATTCTCCTATAGAAATAAGGAGACTTGCATAATCAAGAAGAGCCCTCTCCCTGTATTTTGAATCAGGGAAAAACGTAAAAAGTTCTTCAAATTTTCTCCTTGATTTTTGTTTCTCTCCAAGCCGCATATATGCTACTGCCATAAGGTAAAGTGCATCATCAACGTATTTTGATTTTGGATAGCGATCAAGAACTTTTGAACACTTCTTGATAACATCTCTGTATTTCTTTTGAGCAACTGAAGAAAGCCCATTCTTTTCATACTCTCTCTCTGCTTCTTTGAAATATGTTTTAGCATTGTAAAAGGTATTGAAATAAGCACATGAAACAAGAAGTATAAGTAAAACTCCACCTAATCTTCTAATAGCCATTTAATGAACTCCGAGTTGATCTCTTTTTTCTGCCTCTTAAAAACCCTGACTTTATAGTAATCTTTACGCCGTGATTTTGGCACACTTTTTGTGGAAGGAATATCAAGAACCTCTATCTCAAAAACGAGGGTGGGTGATGTTAAATAAATAACATCACCCACCTTAACTTCCTTTGATGGTTTTACGCTCTTTCCATTTACAGATAACCTTACTTCTTCTCTCTTTAATTTGCTTCTCTGTATGAGACCAACAGCTGAGAGGTACTTATCTACCCTCACATTTGCCCACGTATATCTTTTTCTTAAGAGAATCAACGAGTTTCTTTAACTCTTCCTGTTGCTTTTTCTGCAAAAGCATCTGCCTTAAGTTATCCTTTACTTCATCAAAGGTATAGTTTCTTGCATTCTCCTTGTCTATAAGTTTAACAATGTGATACCCCACAGGAGATTCTATTACTTTCACCTCTCCTTTCTTCATCTTTTTAAGAGAATCTACTGTCGCCGGATTAAGTTCATACTCAGTCATCCAGCCAAGTTCACCCCCGAGGTCCTTTGACATCTTATCATCTGAATATATCTCCGCAAGTGTTGCAAACGGCGTACCTTTTTTGAGCTCATTCAAGACTTTCTGCACACGCTTTTTAGCCTTTTCTTTGTCCTTCTCTGAGGGAGTTACTCTAAACATTATATGCCTCAAATGATATATACTGTCCTTCTTCTCAACAACCTGGAAGATATGCCAGCCAAACTCTCCACGCACAGGCCTGGATACATCCCCGGCCTTAAGTCCTTTTAATGCTTCTTTGATTGTATCGGAAAACTGATTTATATTCACTATGCCAAGGTCACCGCCCCTGTCTCTCGTAAGGTCATCATCTGATAGCCTGAGGAAATTATCGAATGGCTCACCGTTTTTGATTTTCTTATAAACAGAAAATGCCTTCTGATAGACGGCTTTATCCTCCTCCCGTGTAGGTTTGAATTTTATAAGTATCTGAGCGATTTTAAAACGCGCTGGTTTTTTCAGAGAGTCCTGGTATTGCTTATAAAATTTCTTAAGATCCTCATCAGTCACATTAACTTTTGGAACTACATACTTTGAGAGATACTTCTGAATCATAAGTTCTTCTTTCATCTTTTCTCTGTTAACGCTTTTTAATTTGGCAAGTGTGAGCCCTTCCTTTTTAAGCTCCTCGTTAAAATTTTTCTCCCCAAACTGCTGCTTTAAGCCCTGAATCCAGTTATCAAGTGCCTGCTCCACTTCCTCATCTGAAACCTTTATACTTGTATCCTTTTTAGCCGCGGTAAGAATCAATTTTCTATTGATAAGTTCTTCTAAAATGGCCTTTTTTAGAGAATCCTCTGGCACATTGGGAAACTGCAATCTATACGTCTCAAGATTATCCTGGATGTCTTTTGCTGTAATAACCTCATTCCCCACACGAACAACACATGAATCCTCAAATAAGGACTGGGCAAATACAGATGTGGCGAAAATCGCTAAAATAGCAACAGTCTTTATGAATTTCATTTACTAACTACCTCCGGTTTGTATTTGTTAAGATACATCTTATAGATATTATCAATGACCTCCTGTTTCTTCTTTGAAAGGAGGTATTGACGTACATACTCTCTAAGTTCCTCTGAATCAAGATTCTGCTTTTTCTCCCCGGTCTTCTTGTAAACAACATACATTCCACCCATATTAATTGGCTCTGAAATGCCATTTATTGGTATATTCTGTAGAATCTGCGTAATAGGATTGTTATCTCCGAAACTAATGGCTCCCATACCAAGATTGTAATCTGGATGGGATTCAATTCTTAAAAGTTTCATCTTCTGATAGGAGAAAAGTTTGGGTGAACGGCTACTTCTTTTAAATAGTTTTATAAATTCAGGCATCTTTGTTGTATCAAATATATAGAGAATATCAAAGCTTACGTTTTTACTGAAAAGGTCCTTCCTGTCGTTGATAAACTTATCCACCTCTGCATCCTGTACGGTAAGACCTGCTGTTTTCTTATAAATAAAATCGTTTATTATTGCTACTCTCTTTGCCCATATAGCCTTCCTCATAATGTTGGGGTCTTTCGTGAAACCCTCATCCTTTGCGGCAAGATATATTAATACATACTTTTCCAGGGTCTTAAGAAACGAATCCTGCTGAGCCTTGGTTATCTCTGTCCCCGGGGCAAAGTTCATGGTAATATCTTCCTTGTAAATGGTGATACCATCTATTTTTTCAAGTGGTGTTCCTCCAACATTTTCCTCTTTGTTACACATTCCGCCCTGCAACACCAAAAAAGCAAGGGCAAAAAATAGTATCCGCTTGTACATACTTCCTCCTTTTTTATAAAAGGATAATAGTTTAAGAAGGGACGGTCAAATAATAAAAAGCCGGGCATATGCCCGGCTTATCTTAGTTTCTTTAAACCTTGTTTAGCAATCAATTACCATCCACATCAATGTCTGTAAGATACTCGCTTATAGAAACCCTTGTACCATCAGAATAAACTATATAAATACCAGAGAAATCACCATCAACAATGGTTCCCTCAATACGTGCAACTTCTGTTCCATTATCTTTTATGTATCCTGAGACCGTTTGAGCGCCGGTTGCATCAGGAGCGGATACTGTCCAGTACACTTCCCAGTTATCCTCATTGTCATTGTAAACGAATCTAAAGCTGCCGGAGCCGTCTTCATTAGAAGTCACATCAAGTGCGTATGATTCACCTGTTGTAAGGTCACTGAAAGAAATATGGATTGTTCCATAAAAATCAGACTCGTCAAGATTATGACCTTCTGCTGCCTGAATATTCACTGAAAATTCCAGTTCCCCTACAATTGCACCATCTAAAGCAACACCTGCTGATACACCATTAGTGAGTGTAAGGTCATAGTGGAGGTAGGCAACTTTCTGATTATCTACATAGAGATTTATATCGGCTTTAGTAAGCAAACTGTCATTATACCATGTGAGTGATAGAAATTCTGCTTTAGCTGTATGGTGAACGTCTGCAGTATCCTTGAAATCCCACAAAAGAACTATACCATTCGATGGATCAGTACTTACATGAACCCACTCATCAGTAGAATCCACATACTGCCATGTCCCGGTAATGGAGTCAACAGGAGATTTTGATATGCTTCTCTTAAACAGCGGTATATTGTGTACTATTTTTGATGCGAGCGTTGATTTGCCTGTTGCTCCGTGAGGTACACTACTCTCTATTGGAGAACCATCTGGCATACTTTCAAGTGCCTGAACCGCATTGCTTTGAGAGATATCTTCTCCCTTATTTATGACATTGTGGATAGTGGATTCAGTTTTTTGCCTCTGCTCTACAGGTGATTCTTCCTTCTTGCTACATGCCCCTATAAAAAGGAGCGAGAGTGCTATTATAGGTACATACCTTTTCATTTCTCCCTCCCTGTTTTTTTAAAATAATAATGGATTAAAAATGGTTTGTCAAGAGCATTCTGAGTACTCTGGGATAGTAATAGTGCTCAAGTCTATGAATGCGCTTTTCAAGGTGTGAAAGAGATTCTCCATTCTCTATTCTAATACATCTTTGTTCAATTATCTCTCCTGTGTCCACTCCTTCATCAACATAATGAATGGTAATCCCTGTATATTTTACCCCGCTTTTATATGCTCTTTCAATGGCATTAAGTCCCCTGAAAGCAGGAAGAAGCGAAGGATGAATGTTAACTATCTTTCTTTCAAATCTTCTCACGATAAACGCAGGCAGAATTCTCATATATCCTGCCAGAACTATGAGCGAAGGGGATAACCGCTCAAGATGGGATAAAAGTGTCGCGTTATATTCTTTCCTGGAGTTAAAACCATGAAAGTCAAGAACTCCTACAGGGACTTTAAGTTTTTTTGCCCTTTTTATCACATAAGCATCTTTGTTATCGGTTATAAGTTCCTTTACATCAACATTAAGTTTCCACTCCCTGAATTTTTTTACAATTGCCTCGAAGTTTGAGCCATTACCTGATGCCAGAACAACTATACTCTTCATTTGTTTGGTATATGTATCGCCCTCCTATAAAAGTGCTCTGCCGCCTCCATTATGGCCTCACTCAGCGTTGGATGTGCATGTATGGTATCTGCTATGTCTTCCACCTTAAGCCCGTTATTCATTGCGAGTGAGACTTCCCCTGAAAGTTCATCAACACCAGCGCCTGCTAAATGTATGCCATATATTTCTCCTGTATCCCTGTTACCCAGTATCTTACAAAAGCCCTCGTTGTTTTCCATTGACAGGCTCCTTCCATTGGCTGCAAGAGGAAAAACACCCTTCTGATACTCTATTTTTTGCTCAAGTAGTTCATCCTCAGAAAGGCCTATGCTAACCAATGAAATTTCACCATATACGACAGATGGCACAAAGGACTTGCGCTTTCTCAGTTTTCCTAAAATTGCATCAGCCACATTTAAACCATCCCTGTGTGCTCTGTGAGCAAGCATGGGGCCTTTTATAAGATCACCTATTGCATAAATACCCGAAAGGTTCGTCTCATAGTTATCATTTACTCTGACAAACTTTCCATCCATCTTTAGCCCTATTTTTTCAGGTATCTCTTTGTTGGGCACCCTTCCAGCAGAAATCATAACTTTTGAAACACTTATTTCCTCTATCCCTTTACCTGTTTCCACTCGAGCAATTCCATCTCTATAAGATAGGAGTTTGCTTCCTGTTAAAACTCTTACTCCCATCTTCTTGAGTTCCTTCTTCTTTATGTCCCTGAGGTCTTTATCAAGGAAGGACAGAATATCATCAAGCACCTCTACAATTGTCACCTTTGAACCCAGAAGAGTATAAACTGTGGCAAGTTCTACACCAATAACACCTCCACCAACTATTAGAAGAGAATAAGGTATCTCGGGAATATCCAGCGCATCATAGGATGTCCAGTATTCCTTTATGTCAATGGAAGGAGGGACAAAAGGTCTTGAGCCTGTTGCGAGGACTATTTTGTCTCCAAGTATTTCATTTCCATCAACACTCACCACATTTTTGTCTTTGATTTCTGCTTTACCTTTTATGAAATCTATGCCGTATTGTCGAAAGAGAAACATCAGTCCTTTTGAAAGTCTCATCGATATACTGTAACGCCACTTTCTGAGTTTTTCCAGGTTAACTTCAGCGCCTTTAAACTCAATTCCACTCCTTGTGATTCCACTATTTCCAAGCCTATAAATTGATGCCGCATGTAAAAGTGCCTTGGTAGGAATACACCCTTTATTAAGACACACTCCCCCTGCCTCATCCTTCTCAACTATTCCAACCTTTTTGCCATTCTGGGCAAGTTTTATTGCCGCGGTATAACCTGCTACTCCAGCCCCAATTACCAGAACATCATATTTTTTCATCTATCATACTCCTTAATTTTTCAATATCCCCTTTAAATTTGACAAGTCCCCCTGGTGTTTCAAGAATTTTGGGAACAGACCTGAAACTTTCTTCACTCATTATTTCTCTGAAAAAGGAAAGAGGAACAAAACCATGTCCTATATTCTCGTGTCTGTCTTTTTTAGACCCTTTTGGTGTCATGGAATCATTCATGTGAATTGCATAAACCTTACCCCGGAACATATTAAGAAATTCATTCAGAAATCTCCTGTCAAGGGTATATCCACTCTGCAACGCATGAGCCGTATCCAGACAAACCCCTACTCTATCTTTATTTTCAACATTTTCTATTATACTTTTAATCTCATTCAGGTTTCCTCCTAAAGTGTTTCCTCCGCCCGCCGTATTTTCAACAGCAACCGCAACACTCACAGTTTTAGACATCTTTATCGCCGTATCTATTGCTAAAGAGGCTTTTGCAATCGCTTCATTTTTCACATCGGGTTTTTTAGGGGAACCTGGATGAAGGATAAGGGCTGCAGCGCCAAGCAATTCAGCCCTTCTTAGTTCGTCCGAAAGAGCCACAATGCTCTTTTGCCATTTTTCCTCCTCTAAAGAGGAGATATTCAAAAGGTATGAGGCATGTACCACGAACCGACTGATTCCATATTTCTCCAAGAGTTCCCTGAACAGACTTACCTCTTCGGGATCTAACGGAGGTGCATTCCACCTGAGTTGACTTTTTGAAAATATTTGAAAAGTATCACAACCAAGATACTCGCACTGCTCAAATATGCCCACAAGTCCATTTCTGATACTCAAATGAGCACCCAGAAGTAGCATCAATCAGAGTTCCAGCGTAAACTCCGGCATATCAAACCAGAATCCCGTGCCCTTTATATAATCAAGCTGGGCAAGGATAAGGTCATAATGCATTTGCTCCATGTGAGCAAGATCGTAAAGAAGTTTCTTTGCACGACAATCATCCGGAAGAGATTCCGCTTCTTTGAGATAGTAATCCCTTGAGCGTTTTTCCTGTTCAAGTGCAACGTTAAGAACCTCTATTTCTGATATTTCACCTTTGGCTCCCCTTTTCTTCTGCGCTTCTTTTACCCTTGGAATTAACTTCTCTATCTCTGAACTGGGTAAATGCACAGGCTCATAAGGTTTTCCTGCAAGAAACAGGTCCCTTTCCTTCTCCAGTATTTCCATATGATGGTATTCATCTCTTGCAAGAGAAATAAACATATTTTTAACACCCACATCTTTAGCCTTCCTTGCCGCATTCAGATATGTTATGAGCCCATCTTTTTCAACTCTTATGGCATAATTGAGTATTTCAATGACTTTTTTCTGTAAATCCATGTTTATACCTCCTCTTTTACTATCACGCGCGGGAGAAGCGGGGAGATTCTTGTAACAATTTCATAGTTAATTGTTCCCACAAGGGCTGCAAGTTCATCTGCGGTAATTTCCTCTTTTCCCTGCTTCCCAATCATAACAACCTCTTCTCCCACACCTATTCCTTTAATGTCGCTTACATCCACCATAAAATGGTTCATACAAATTGTACCTATTATTTTAACCCTTTTTCCACGTATAAGCACATATCCCCTGCCTGAGAGATGCCGCGGGTATCCATCACCATAACCAACTGGCACTGTGGCGATAGTCGTATCTTTTCTGGCTATATAAGTAAAACCATAACTTACCCCCTCACCCCTTTTAATTTTTTTTACATCTACAATTCTACTTTTAAGCGAAAGAACCCTTAAAAGTTCAATGTCATACAAAGGTGAAGGTCTAAGACCATAAAGAGTTATGCCTGTTCTAATAAAATCCATCTCTTTAAAGTTTTCTGTCAATAAAACGGCGCTATTTTCTGCATGAATAAATTTATAAGGGAACTTTATCTTCTTGAGTACATTCCTGAACAACTTATACTGCTTACTAACCGCCTCCCTGTCCTCCTTTCCAGTTGCAAAATGCGTAAAAACTCCCTCAACAGATATGTCCTTGCTTCTGAGTAAAAATTGGTTTAAATTTTCAATATCATATGGTTTAAACCCGGTCCTGTTCATACCTGTATCAATTTCGACGTGTAAGAGCATCTTTTTACGTAATGATTCCGGGAGTTTCTCGATAATATTACATTGAAAAGATGTTGCAAGATTGAGCCTGAATCCATTGCGCACCGCCTCCTCTATTTCCTCTCTGGTCACAAGAGGCATATCTATAAATACAGGTTTATTTACCCCAAGCGATTTAAGATAGAGTGCTTCATCAAGCGTCGCTACCATATAAAAATCCACAAGATTTCTGGACATCTCCACTATCTCTTTAAGCCCATGTCCGTATGCATTGGATTTTACAGGAAACATTATTTTCCTGTTTCCGGAAATACTGCGAATTACCTCTATATTATGTCTTAGCGCAGTCTGAGAAAGTAAAACTGAAGTGACAGTCATAAATTCACAGATAACCCCACATCAACAGATTGAATGTAGTGAGTATCTGGCCTTAAATAGAAAGGGATTCCAATAGTGAAATATACAGGGACACTAAAACCCAATTGTCTCGAAAGAGAAGGATAAAGTTTAAAGAACAGATCGTTCTTTCCGCTATTAAACACAGCAAAACCCAGAGACAATTCAGCCCTCACCTTAACCCAGGAAAGGAAACCCGAAATCCCCGCACCCTGTGATACTGCATACACCGGTACAGAACCTGTTATGGAGGGATAACGACTCATATTTGCATCGTAAAATATTTTTAATTCATGAAATTCTGTTATTGCCACTTTAACCCTCGCAAATTTCCCTATATTGAATCTACCAGAGAGTCCTTCCCCGGGGAAAGACAATCCCCCGCTTACAGAGAAATAGGCAAGAAGCAGGGATGTAATTATCATTTACTTGTCACACTGACTCCTTCAACTGCTATATAGGGTACCTCCACATTCAGAAACTTTTTACTTTCTTTCGAAATATCTATAACCCTGGACAGGTCATCATAAAAATTCCCGGCAATCATCGTATCTCTTACTCTACCCTTTATCTCACCGTTCTCAATAAGAAACCCCAGACCTACATTTACGGAATAATCCCCTCTTAATATATTGGATTGTCCACCCCCTATCACCTCTTCCACAAAAATTCCGTAATCTATATCCTCTATTATTTCTTCCAGGCTCTTTTCACCGCTTTTAATAACCATACTATTAAAACCGGAAGATGGCATACTGTTGTAACTTCTCTGTGAAGTGCCGGTAGGTTCAACGTTAAAATATTTTGCCGTTTCAAGGGTGTGGAGATATGTGTTTAAAACTCCATTTTCGATAACAGTATTTATTCTGGTTTTCACACCCTCACCATCAAACGGTTTTGCCCCTAAAAGTTCAAAATCATATGGATTGTCCTGTATCGTAAGTTTCGAAGACAGTATTCTCTCGCCAATTTTATCTTTAAGCGGGGAGATCCCTCTTTTTACATTATTGGCATCAAGTCCAAGAGAGATAATACGCACAAAAGATAAAAGTGCTATAGGTGAGAATAAAACAGTCATATTTCCAGATTTTACAGCGGACGTTGTTTTTGCTCTCTCCAGTTTTTCCAGTATTGAGTCAATCGCCCTGTCTATGTCACCAAATAGTTTCGTGGAACTTTCAACATCAAATACGAACGTAAAGCCGGAATCCAGCACCGCAAAACCTGAAATCGTAAAGGCATACACTGTTTTCTTATATCTACCATAAAAACCTTCTGAATTCAGAAGTTCAACGTCATATACTCCCTTTGTAAAATCTATGTCAATCTTTACCTCTTTTGACACACTCTCAATTTTTCTGATTATTTCCTTACCCTTGTTGACCCAACCCTTTTCATCCCAGAATATATCGTTGTAAATAGGAAGGTCCGTAAATTCTGTATCCTCGGGAAGGTTAAGGTCAAGTTCCTTGCCATACTTTGCAGATTCCCTTGCATAGTCCACAACATCCTGAAATGTAGTTATATCATTGGTGGAAGAATATCCAACCCTCCCTCCTTCAAAGATTCTCAGACCTATTCCATAAGCATTTTTGTTCTGCAACACTTTAAGTTCATTCTGCTCAAAGGAAATTGGATAGACATTTTCCCTCTCTATTACAAGGTCAAATTTTTTAACGTTTTTCTTAGAAAGAATATCCAATAACTTTCTCTTCATCTTGCTCCCCCTATTACTACATTCCTGATTCTGATATGAGGGCCACCGTGAGAAACTGGCAATGGCATCTGACCACCCTTACCACATCCCCCAAGTCCACCATGCAGTTGCAAGTCATTGCCTATCTTATCAATATTCATCAGTGTCTCAAAGACATTTCCACTGAGCACCACATCGCGTACCATTTTCCCTATCTTACCATTTACTATTTCGTAAGCCTTACGGGATGAGAAGGTAAACATCTCAAGTTCAGTCTGTCCTCCTATAGCCCCAACTACATAGAGCCCTCTATCTATGCCCTCAAGTAGATCCTCGAAAGTGGCATCCTGAGGTTCGATAAACGTATTTGTCATTCTGACAAGGGGGATAAAACCAAAATTAAGTGCCCTTGAATTGCCTGTTGGGGTCTCCCCCATCAGTGCAGCAGTAAATCTTGAATGCAGTCTTGCATTGAGTTTGCCATCTTTTATAAGATACGTCCTCTCCGGAAGAACACCGTCGTCATCAATAGCGATATAGCCTCTTTCACCCTTGAGAGACCCATCATCAACAACATTCAAAAAATCAGGGCCAAATCTCTTTCCAAGCACCATTATCTCTTTGAGTTTTTCATTTCTGTAAACGTGGTCCGCCTCAGATAGATGCCCAAATGCCTCGTGAATAAAAACACCTGCAATCTCAGGGTCAAGTATTACAGTGTAGGTTCCGCCCTTTACCCGTTCGGCACTGAGCAATGAAATGGCATCGTTTATTGCTTTTTCAACATCTGCTTCTTTACCAAGTACTGTGTCAAATCCTCTCTGGTCACCAAAGGTTACTGTACCTGATTGAACGTTGTTACCGTCTGCGGCAAGCACACTTACACGAATACCAGAATAAACACGCACCTCTTTAACCAGCGACCCATCTGTGGAAACATAATACCGTTCTACCTCTTCATCCTGATAAACTGAGGTGGTTGAGGTAATTTTCTCACCGCCAGAAAGAGCAATTTCATTATACCTTCTCAAAAGGTCTACTTTTTCCTCAAGTGATATTTTTCTCGGGTCATTGTTGAGAACCGGGATAAAATCAGCAACAACAGGTTTCACACTAACGAGATGCGCCTCCTTCTCCGGCCTTGCAACCTTTGATAATCTTTCTGCTTCCTTCACTGCGTTTTTTACGTCTTCTGGCCTTGAAAACGTTGCAAACCCCTCACTTCCAGCGTTGAAAACGCGCACCCCACCACCCTGAGAGACTTCTCTCGATGCCTTTTCAAGGTCCTTACCACGAAAAACTATGGTTGTAGACCTTCTAATTTCGTACCTTAAGTCAGCATACTCTCCGGAAAAACCGGAAAAACTGTCTTTAAGTATCTCTTTCATGCTATATTGCCTGCAGTATCCTTGCTACAAAGTCGGCTTCGGGGAGTGCACCTTCAAACTGTACTTTATCATTTGCAACTATCTTTGGAACAGCTGAGACTCCGTATTTGTCTGCAAGTTGTGGAAACTCAATTGACTCTATGACATGCGCCTTTATTTTATCAGAGGCAAAAGCAAGCCTGTGAGATGTGATTGCTGCTCTTGGACAATATGGACAGGTGGGTGTTATGAATACATAAATAAAAATTTCTGAAGGAAGATTTGATATCTTTGAAATAGTATCCTGTGAAAGTTCATGATTCTCTGATGAAACAAGCATTATATCCTCTAAAAGAGTACTAAATTCATACCCTGAGGGAATACCAAAGTACCTGAAACCATAATCTTTTCCATTCTTTGTAACTGTATAAGCAGGAACCTTATCTATGTTAAACTTTGAAAAAGCAAGTTTTGCATTTTCATCTTCTTTTTCATGCACTATAAGGTTTATTCTGTCATCAAGTTCTGCTACTTCTTTGAGTATCATCAAAGTATCAGCACAATACTCACATCCTGATGCCCCTGTGAAGAATTCAATGTTTACATTATCCTTCATTCTTGAGCTGAACATCTCTTTTATCTGGGCTTTATCCTCGTCTCTCAAAAGTCCCATAATAACCTCCTTATATTTTCGTTTTGCGTTGTATAATAATTATAAATGTTAGTGAATGATTGGTCAAAACAAACAGAATTTCATGATATAAACTATGCTCTTAATTTACTATGCCCACTCTACGAAAAAATTAAACCAGTATTCCGGATGAGAGAGGACAAGATTATTAATGTGAGAAGTAATTTCACCAATCATGTCATCTAAAGGTCCATACCGGATTCTCTTAAGATGAAGTTTTATTCCCCTATCGATGGGCTCTGCCCATATAAAAAATAAATCCTCTTTGAGTCTTCTTGCAAGCACAAGGGCGGCTCTTGATATTTTCATCCTTGACTTACCCACTCTTACATATATTCCTTTCTCAAAATAGGCTCTATCAAGCATGAGTGCTATTCTGTTATTCCTTGCCGCCTGCATCACCTTTGAAAGCCCATCGCTGGAATATAATAACTTTACGCCGTTTTTTTCTCTTAACCTTGTGAGTATGTCCCTGCTACCCACAACAGAGACAAAGGGATATTTTTCTTTCACAAGTCTTAAAGCCACATCCCAAGGACCATAATGGATGCTTACAAAAAGTTTGCCATCTCTTATAAAGTTCTCATTTTCTATTTCCATGTAAGGCTTATTTTTAAGGAAAATGTAGCCAGCAAGCATTTTATATGCCTTAAACAGATTATAATAGGTAAGATAAGCAATTTTAGCCCTGTGTCCATTTATCCCTAACTTTTCAAGGTTACGTTCTATGGACTGTTTTCTGGGATTAAACAGAAACAGTATGAGGGCAAAAAGTCTCTCTGCAAAGTTCAAAAGTTTTTTAACCACCATACTTTTCTATTACTCTTCTTAGTTTCTTCACGTTTTCGCAGGTATCACCATAAAAGGCATATGAAAGTACAGCAATCCCGTGAATACCAAGTTCAAGCAACTTTGGCGCATTATCCGGGGTTATACCACCAATTACAAAAACCGGCACATGCAAGCTGTTTACTGCACTTTCAATTACTTCTTCAGGGGTGAGGACCTTTTCTTTTGACGGCGAAGGGAAAGGGGAACTAAAAGCCACATAATCGGCACCATATTTTTCCGCAAGTTGAGCCCTCTTTAGGGAATCATACACGCTAACACCTACAATTAGATTAAACTTTTCCTTAAAGATTTTTATGTCTTCAAGGCCAAAATCACTTTTCCCTCCATGAATACCGTGGGCTCCAGCCACAACAGCAATATCGGGATAGTCGTTCACGATAATTAAAACATCCTCTGGAATATGTTCTTTAATATAAGAGACCTTTTGAATCAGTTCTTCTTCATTAAGAAGCTTGCTACGTATTTGAATTATATCAGCGCCACATTTTGCGGCTGTTATAATACGGTCAATGACATTTTTATCCGGCTCAGGAGAGACCACATAAAGCCTCCCAATTTTCACCCTCACGGCCTTTTCTCCTTTTTATTCCCTTCCTTGAAATAAGAATCTACCCTGTACAAATGAGCGGAAATATAGGCGTCTGCAATGGAGTAAAGATATAACCCTAAATAATAAAGGCTGTATGAAAATGCCTCTCTCCTGTAAAAATTCCATGAAGGACTTAATCGCTCATATTTCTTTGATTCCTCATAATTTACATACGCAGACGATAAAAGAAAAACTGCAAGACCGGCCATTACCGTTCCTTTTAAATAGGAATGCGTATAAAACTGCCCTCCTCCCGGAAAAATAGCAGAGTAAAGCATTGCCCTCGAAGGATTAGGTGCTTTTACAGGAAAGAGGGTCAGTAAAACTAAAAAGATATGCATTTTATGTTATTCTTAATCTCCTCGTACTCTTCGTTCAACACCGTATTAATCTCATCCACTGTTACGGGAGTTGCTCCAAGTTTAGTAACCTCTATCCCTGCCGCAATTGAAGATATAATGGCAGAGTCCAGCATATTAAAACCTGAAAGGTCTGCGAGCGTGTACGCTGAAATAACCATATCCCCTGCTCCCGTTACATCAAAAACTTCTCTTTTTATTGCAGGAATGTGACAGAGTTTTTCCTCCGTACACAAAATCATTCCTTTTCCTCCAAGTGTAACAATAAGCGTCTCCACCCTTTGAGATTCCCTGAATCTCTTTATCTCTAAATGGAGTGATTCTTCATCTTTTCCTGAGGCATACCCTGTTGCCGCATTAAATTCAGAGAAGTTGGGTTTAAGAACCTTTATATCTTTATACAAAGGGATATTTTTCACTTTTGGGTCAACATATATCGGTTTATTCATGGACTTAATAGCATCTACAATACCTCTGGTAATAAAACCTTTATCGTAATCCTCAATTAAAATAGCATCAACCTGGTCATGATAATTTGATATTCTTTTGATAACCTCTTTTTCTGTTACGTTTTGTATGGGGTTTTTCACCTCCCTATCAAGTCTCACTATATGATGGGCCCTTGAGATTATTCTTGTTTTTACAGTTGTTGGTCTATTTGCCTCTTTTACCACCAGGGAAGTATCTATCCCCTTTTTTCTCAGAATTCCGAGTAAAAGTTCTGCTCGTTCATCCGCTCCCACTACACCCGCAAGTTTTACATCAGCACCAAGCGTTTTGAGTAACACTGCCACATTGGCTGCGCCACCGGGTTTGTGCTCATCTTTTAAGAGTTCCACAACAGGAACAGGCGCCTCTGGTGAAATCCTTTCAACCCTGCCCTCTATATATTCATCCAAAATCAAGTCACCAATAACAACTACAGTTTTATTATGAAAATTAACCTCCATTTTCACCTCCTCTGGTCTCCACAATTACTCTTTCGACCACTCCTCCTTTAAGTGAAATAATGGTAAGCCTGCATCTTTCAAGGTATACTGTGCTACCTACCTTTATATCCTCACCCAACCTATCAACAAGAAACTCATGGAGAGACTTCTGCATATCCATAGTATTTACCCCGCCACACAATCTTGCAAGTCTTTCAACACTATCCGTACCCCAAAGAGTAATAAAATGTCTCCTTGAAATGTTAAGTATAATGTTCCTTAAAGAGCATACAGAAAAAGCGCCTTTAATATTCCCATGCTCATCAACTACAATGGCCTCTTTCTTACCGCTTTCCCAGAGTATATCAAGAACCTTCTTAATCTTTTGACTTTCATGTACGAATAAAGGTTCCTCAAGGACTTCATCAAGTTTAAGATATCCTTTTCTGAGAGGGTACAAGTATTTACCCTTTAAAATTCCTATCACATTGTCGATTTTTCCGCTGTAAACTATGGAAAAATTCTTTTTCTGCGCAGTAGTATAATCGGGATTTTCAATATCTATAAAATTAATCTCTTTTAGCCCGATTGCATAATCAATAACGGGTGAGGCAAGAAAACGCACGGTTTCTTCAATAACATCCATATAAGATTCGATATCTCCTCCTGAAAGTTGTTTCCTTATCTCTGCCATATATGCTATGACATCTCTTTCCTTCGTATCCTCAACCTTTTTACTTTTGCCATAAAACTTTCTTGTAATGGACTCAACCCCTCTAACAAGTGGAGAAAAAACAATATAAGTCCACCATACAAAAGGGGCTACAAAAGGGAAAAACTCTCTGTACATATAAGTAGCAATGTTCTTAGGAAGCATCTCCGAAAAAACAAAGAGTATTATTGTTACTATAAGACCACCCTCTATCAATCCGCCTGCCTCTCCCCCACCCATAAACCTTCTGAAGAAAATGGATGCCGCGATGGCCCAGAGATTCGTTCCAACGAGAACGGTAATAATTACCTCTTCGGGTCTTTTAAGGAATCCGGACATTCCTTTATCTTTACCAGGTTCGGTCTTGGCAGAAAGAAGATAAGCCATTTCAAAGAATGTGTAAAATGAAACAATTATCGTTGATACGATAAATAATACAAGGTAAATCATTTTAATTCAGCCTTTATGAGTTTTATTTCTCCCTGTTTCCTCGCAAGAACTTCCCATATAATACCATCTATCACTATTTTTTCACCTTCCTCGGGTATTCTTCCCGTTTTCTCCATAATGAATCCCATCAATGTATCTGCTTCCGTGTCAAGGCTTATTCCAAGTTTGCTTTCAACGTCCTCTATCTGCGCAATACCCTCTAAAATATATGTCTTTTCGCTGAGTTTTTTAATATTTGACGGTGTTGACAGCACTTTTAAAAGGTCATCAAGGGTCGCAATTCCAATATATTCGCCGTGTTCTGATACAACCACTCTGAAACCATTTAACTCATCATCAATCTCTCTTAGATATTCAAGAATTGTAAGCGTCTCTGGAATAACCCTCACCTCATCATATTTCAACATTTCAGGATTACTCTCCCTGAGATTGAGTGTCTTCACTATTTCTCCCGACTCCTCTACTGGATATATAGAATGAGGATGTTTTAACACGAGTTTATCAATATCATCCTGATTCATACCTTTTTTCACGGAAACAACGTACTTTCTATTCTTCATTAACCGTCTCACATTGCCTCTTGCAATCCCTATTCCTGTAAATACACCCCTCACATCTGGGAAAAGCCCTTTCAACTCTGATATTATATCATCAACACCTATTGAACTTTTTTTTCTTGAAAAAATAAACCTGAAGTAAAAAGAAAGAGGTTTTATTATCCAGCCAAGCAATCTGTAAAAAATATAGACCAGAAAACTGAAATTTTTAATAAAAAACTCCGGTCTTCTGATTGCTATTACCTTAGGGGTTATCTCACCTGTAAAAAGCAAAATCACAAAGAAACCAAGTATCTGAAAAAGTATAATAACCCTCTCGGAAATTCCACTAAACATCTTCATGTTCTCGAGAATTCCAGCAAAAACAAAGGAGTTCAAAGTGTTGACGAGCAAATTCATAAGGAGAAGAGTATTTAAAAGAGTTGTTCTATCTGCCTGAAATTTCTGAATTCCCAGATAGGGATATTTCAACGATAAATGTTCTCTCTGTCCTGCTGACATTGAAAAAAATGCTGTCTCATAACCTGAGAATATGAATGATAAAACAAGGAATGTCAGGAATAATACAAGGTTTTCCATTTTTCGATGAGTTCTCTCTCCTTTTCCCTCATAAATTTTTCTTTCTTCCCCACCTTATGGTCATATCCGCTCAGGTGGAGAATACCATGGATAATATATAAAACAAGTTCATCCTCGTAGCGTTCTCCATAAAGTATGGCATTTTTGCGGGCAACATCAGTACATACTATGACGATATAGACATTATCCACATCAAATGCCAGCACATCTGTTGTGCCATGGGACCCTGTAAATCTTTTATTGTAGTTTCTCATAGTATTTTCTCTTACAAAAACGATTTCTAAACCCGGAAACATGGACGGGAAATTTTCTCTAAGAAATTCCCTGAGTTTTTTCTCAAAACCTCGTCTGAACTTTGACTTATTTTTTATTATTCTCATTGTTCAATGGGTATTCAATCCTTGTATGGGCAATTGACACAGCCATTCTGGTAAATGCTTCTTCAATCTTTGCTATATCACTAAGAGTAAGTTGAGATTCCTTTAACTCTCCACTCTCAACCTTATAATCAATTATGCTCTTTATCATTTTACTTACACTCTCATCATCCTTTGTTTTAAGGCTTCTTACAGCAGCCTCCACACTATCTGCAAGCATCACAATAGATTCCTCCTTTGTAACGGGTAAAGGACCGGGATAACGGAAATCCTCTTCATTTACATTTTCCTTTAATTCCTTTGCCTTGGTATAAAAAGGAACTATTAACGACCTGCCATGATGTGTTTGTATCATACGAATTATTTCCTTTGGTAATCTGTTCTTTCTTGCAATTTTTACTCCATCCTGTACATGGGCAATTATTACCTGGGCGCTCATCTCCGGTGAAAGTTTGTCATGTGGATTCTCGCCTGTCTGATTCTCTATAAAAAAGGACGGGTGTTTGACCTTACCTATATCATGATAGTAGGACGCAACTCTTGCAAGTACAGCATTTGCTCCAATGGCCTCAGCCGCAATGGAGGCAAGATTTCCCACAGACACAGAGTGCGTAAACGTGCCAGGGGCCTTTTCCGCAAGTCTTTTCAAAAGGGGATGATTAAGATTGGAAAGTTCCATTAACCAGAAATCTGTAGCAACCATAAATGCCCTTTCATAAATTGGCAGAATGGCCATAAACAGCAAAACCGAGAGAAGGGAGCCTGCAATTGTAGTGGTCAAAATGGATTTAAATTGTATCTCCGGCCCCGCAGCAAAACTATAGGTCATAAGAATAATAAGAAGGAACTCTGAAAGGAAAATAATAAGGAAAGAATAATAAATTGCGAACCTTGTTTTTATGGTTCTTGCAGAAAGGGCTGCCACAAATCCGACAAGCATATTATAGATAAATATATTAAATCTGCTACCTGCATAAATAGCCATAAGCATTGAAAGTAAAAATAAAACAAACGTTGAATACTCTCTATTAACAATTATGGAAAGAAAGATACCTGCAAATGGAACAAGAGTGAGATACGGGTCAAAACTGTTTTTTATAACCACGTAGTATGAGAAGAGAACGATAATATATACCACATAAAGTGGTACGTATTTTTCCGCCTGAAAAACTGTATCCGGCATAAATATAAGCAGGGTAAATACGAGGTTTAAGGCGAGAACAAAGAAGAGAAATATACGTACTCCCTGCCTTTTCCAGAGCATACCCTGAAAACTGAATTTACCCGTTTCGTACATGGCCTGAATAATCTCGTATTTTTCGGGAGTAATGGTATCCCCCCTTCGAACAATAATATCTCCTCTCTCAACAAGGAGTTTTGTTTCAGAAATCTGAGATGCTGCCTCTTTACGTTTTTTGTCAGTGAGGTCCGTGAGGGGCACACAGTTTTCCCTGAGTAGACTGGAAACAAAATCTATGAAACTCCGCCTTTTTCTCTCATCAGTTGGGAAATAATAGTAGGCTTCCTGTGAAAGATTATCCTGTATTTCCTCAAGGTCTTTTAACCTGTTGATAGGAAAATTCCTTTCCTTCTGATTGTAAATCAGGACAACGCTGTCAGTTGTAATACCCCTTTTTGTGGGGATAATTCTGTACCTGTAATATTTTTTTATAAAACTCTTTGCCGCATTTTTTATATCCACAGGAGTGTTGGCAGCAGAATCCACTCTCATTAAAAGAGTATCTTTTATGTCCGGTACATAGGAATAATAGGGATAAACCTGGGCCATCGCCAGCCTTCTCTCTCTCTCAATTTCACTTTTGCTCTTTTTAACAGCGTATGAGAATGGAGCCACTATGTCATTCTTTGATACGTCCCCCACCTTGAGGCTTTTTATCCTGTACTCACTCCTATAAGGATAAAAATATTCTGCAAGAATAACCATTAAGACGAGATGGAGAAGTACAATAAGTACTTTATTCCATCTTTTTGTTCTTTTCAGATTGATACCTTTCATAGGCTTCCACTATGTCCTTTACAAGTCTATGTCTTATTACATCCTCCTTTCCAAAATACACAAACTTTATACCTTTGATACCCTTTAATATTTTCTGAATCTCAACAAGTCCAGAATGTCCTTCATCAGGAAGGTCTATCTGGGTAATGTCCCCGGTTAGAACGAGTTTTGACCTTACACCAAGCCTCGTAAGAAACATTTTCATTTGAACGGCTTTTGTATTCTGGGCTTCATCAAGTATTACAAAAGCATCATGAAAGGTTCTACCCCGCATGTATGCAAGGGGCGCAATTTCTAAAATTCTTCTTTCCACAAGTGCACGAACCCTATCATAGCCCATCATATTATAAAGGGCATCATAAAGAGGCGTAAGATAAGGATTTATCTTTTCTTCAAGGTCACCTGGAAGGAAACCGAGCGATTCACCGGCTTCAACTGCAGGCCTCGTAAGGATAATTTTTTCAACATTTCCTTTTTTCAAAAACTCAATTGCAAGAGCCACAGCAAGGTACGTTTTACCCGTACCAGCAGGACCTATGCCAACAACTATATCATGTTCCCTTATTGCCCGAATATACTCTGCCTGATTGGCAGTCCTCGGATAGATCCTTCTTCTTGGAGTGTCAATAAAAATATCTCTGAAAGACCTATCTGGGGAAACTTCTTTCTCATCCCAGGGGATATCCCGCATGTCATCCTCACTTATGTAACCTCTCTTTGCAAGGATATTTTTAAGAACACCTACAAGTTCTCTTACAAGATTTAATTGTGCTTCACTTCCCTCAGCGAAAAGATTATCGTCTTCTACCCAGACCCTTGCACCGGTCTTATTCTTTAAAAACCTTAAAGTATTATCATTGACGCCAAGAAACTTCCTGGCATCAACATCATCAAGTGGAATTTTTACTTTTTTATTGCTCATAATTATAAAATTCCCCCGTATGCCTTAGGTCATACGGGGGAATTAGGTTTCGCTTCAAACTCTCTTAGTCTCTTGGTATAACAAGTTCCTGACCGGGATGAATAAGGTCAGGGTCTTTAATCTGGTCTTTATTTGCTTCGTAAATTTTTGTCCACATTCTGGGGTTATTATAAATCCAGCTGAAACCAGCAATCTTCCAGAGATAATCTCCAGGTATAACTTCGAAATTCTTGACAAGACCATGAGGTATCTTGAGTGTCCATCCAGGATAAATAAGATTAGGGTCTTTAATAAGGTCTCTGTTGGCTCTGTATATTCTTGGCCATGCCTTTGCATTGTTGTATATATATCTCATGGCAGCAATCTTTGCAAGGTAATCACCCTTTACCACTGTGTACTCGCTTGGATACTTGGCTATTTCTGCTTTTAAGTCCTCAATCTCTTTCTTTAATGAATTTATCTGTCCCTGTTTTCTCGCCTTCTCAGCCTTGAGCTGGTCAAGTTTAGCATTAAGCCTGTCTATTTGATTGTTGAGATCAGTTACTCTGGCTTTACAATCTTCAAGCATTTTGAGGGCTTCTTCCTCTGTTAGTTTCTTATTTTCCTGTGCATACCCCATTCCGACAAATGTGAATATTGCAAGAAATACAATTAGCTTTTTCATCTCACACCTCCTTAGTATCCCTGTTCAAGGAGATTCAGGTAATTTTTGAGTGAATCCCTTTCTTTCTGGAGAGATTGAATCTGGCTATCAAGATTTTCTGACTGGAGCTGTTGAATCTGCGCATTGAGTTCATCTATCTTCTGCTGGGCTGCCTGTTCAGCTTTTCTGCATTCTTCTATCTGAGAAAGCGTTTCTTTTGTGGCTTTTTTGGGGCCACACCCCGCAAGTACAACTGCGAGTATTCCGACTCCTGCCATAAGGCTTAATCTTTTCATATACACCTCCTTTTCATGCGTAAGTGTTTTAAATATATACCTACGGCTATAAAAAGTCAAGAACTTCTTTCTCCATCGCTCTTCCCGTAAAATTTACATATGCCATACATTGAATTATCTCATACCGCTGATTTGAGAATAAAAGTTTTTTCCAATACTTTAAAAGGACTTTTTATAGAATCTTACCACGCTTTGTATTCAATATTATTTGGAAATAATCAAGAATGCACAGGAAACAAACATGGAATAATACGCGTAGAGGGAGAAGACACAGACCTGCTCCTTCATGATTTCCTTGATGAAATACTTTACCTGACTCTTGTAAAAGAGCAAAAAATCTGTTCCGTTAAAATAAAAACATTTGAGCCAGATAGATTGCTTGAGTGTGAATACACCTTCCGTAAATTAAACAAAAATGAAATTAAAAAAGAGGTGAAGGCTATAACCTACCACAATTTACATATCGTAAAAAATAATGGCAAATACGAAACCGAGGTGGTAATGGATGTCTGATAAAAAATTCTATATAAGGAAAAACTTTAAGTTTCATGCATCTCATGCTGTAAAAATACACGGTGCCTTTGAAAATCAGCATGGACACACTTTCTTTGCATCAATCACTTACACAGGAAATAAGAACGAAGACGGAATAATTGTTGATTTTCAGGAACTTGAGCGTTTTATACAACGAGAAATACTAAGCAGTATTGATAAGACAGACTTAAATAAGAGTTTCCAGAACCCTACAACTGAGAATATCGCTGAGTTTATATGGTCAAGGGCTGAAAATTTCGCAAGTGGTATCACACTTTACGAAGTCATGGTATGTGAAGATGAAGAAAGTTGTGTTTTTATAAGGAGGCAGGATAAAAATGGATAAGATGCGAGATGTGCAGTCAGAACCTGCCAATCACGAAATTCCACTTGATAGAGTTGGCGTGAGTAATATCGTGTACCCAATAAAAGTCCTTGATAAAGAAAATGGCATGCAGAATACTATAGGAAAAATAAATCTCTATTGCAATCTACCTCACAATTTCAGAGGTACTCACATGTCAAGGTTTATTGAGGTATTAAACTCATACCTTGACAGCATCTCTCCACATAATATAAGAAAACTCCTAAGTGACCTCAGAAAAAAGCTGGATGCAGAAAGGGCACACGTTGACATTCATTTCACGTATTTTATTAAGAAAAAAGCTCCTGTAACAGGCGCAGAGAGTTTTATGAACTATGATGCCAGGTTTGTTGCAGAGTTAGGTAAAAACTTTGATTTTATAACCGAGGTTTCGGTTCCTGTCAATACACTATGTCCATGTAGTAAAGAAATAAGCGAAAGAGGGGCACATAATCAGAGAGCAAGGGTACTTATAAGCGTGAGGATGAAAAAAATGGTCTGGCTCGAAGACCTCATACAGTATGCTGAAGAAAGCGCCTCTGCTCCACTCTATGCGCTTTTAAAGAGACCTGATGAAAAGTACATCACAGAACTTGCCTATGATAACCCAAAATTTGTGGAGGATGTGGCAAGAGAAGTAGCCCATAAACTGGACAACAATGCAAACATAACATGGTACTTCGTTCAGGTAACGAGTTACGAATCCATACACAACCACAACGCATTTGCCTGTGTTAAAAAGGACAAAGAAGGCAAAAACAGGGTGAGATTATAAAAAATTTTAAATCTATGCATATTCCTTGTATGACCCTGCGAAATTCTCTAAAATATACATAAAACCTGAAAACAAGGAGGCAATTAATGCACAAAAAACTCTTTATTCCAGGACCCACTGAGGTCAGAAGGGAAGTTCTTGACGCACAAGCAAAATGGATGATTGGGCATAGAATGAATGACTTCTCGGAACTCTTTTACAGCGTAACCGAGAAGGTGAAAAAGGCTCTTGGAACAAAAAACCATGTTTTTATATTCACTTCCTCTGCAACCGGCGTTATGGAGGGAACACTGAGAAACGTGGTTGAGAAAAAGTTTCTTTCAACCATCTGTGGCGCATTCAGCGAGAGATGGTATAAGATAGGACTTGCCAATGGAAAGGAAGGTGATTTTATAGAGGTCGATTGGGGTAAAGCCATAAAACCTGAGATGATAGAAGAGAAACTCAAAACAGGAAAGTACGAGGCAGTACTTGTCACCTATAATGAGACCTCCACAGGAGTCATGAATCCTCTTAAAGAGATTGGCGAAATGATGAAAAACTATCCCGATGTCCTCCTTCTGGTTGATGCTGTGAGCGCAATGATGGGTGCGCCCATAAAACCAGAGGAATGGGGCATTGATGTTGTATTTGCCAGTGTGCAGAAGGCATTTGCTCTCCCTCCAGGACTTACAGTTACAGTGGTGAGCGAAAAGGCTATAGAGAAAGCCAAAAAGGTCAAAAACAGAGGATACTACTTTGACTTTCTTGGAATGCTTAAAAAATACGAGGAAAAACATCAGACCCCTGCAACCCCTGCTGTTTCACTTCTTTACGCCATGGACTATCAGATGGACAGAATACTTGAAGAAGGAGTTGAGAACAGATACAAAAGACACGCTGAAATGGCAGAATTTACAAGAAAGTGGGCACTTAAGCATGGATTTGAAATGTTCCCCGAAAAAGGATACGAGTCTCCAACAGTCAGCACCATAAAGAACACAAAGGGCTTCAGCGTAAAAGACCTCAATAAGGAACTTGCAAAAAGAGGTTATGCCATATCCAATGGATACGGAAAACTAAAAGAGCAAACATTCAGAATAGGACACATGGGTGATGTGACCATGTTCGAACTCAAAGAACTTCTCTGGCACATTGAAGAAATCTGGAATCTTAAATAGTTTACTCTTTACAGTTTTGATGCTTTCGGGGTGCGCAGTAATAAAACGTACCCCGAAAGCAGAAAAAAATATAGAAGCGTTATTTACCCATCATCCTCCCCTTAAAAACCCTGCCAAAATCCGCTATCGCGTATACGGAAACGGACTCAGCCTATCAGGAACCCTTCACATTGAAAAAAAAGATTCAATTCTCAAAGTAAGAACATCCACCATATTTACTGGAAGCAAAAACATAAGAATAAATATAAACAATACCGGGTATCCCATACTCGACCTTGCGATAAAATATGCTTACAGCACAGCTCCGTTTCCAGAATTTAACCTTATAGGTAAAAAGGAAAACAGAATCTTTCTCTTTACAAAAGGTACTGACACTATTGAAGTCATACCAGATGGGAAAACAGTGCGACTTATAAGGAACAGAAAGGACTATATTCAGTTTTTCTACAGGACTGAATATCACATAAAATCTGTTAAGGGACAATTTTCTGGCTTTGAATTTGAAGGGAAAATCATAGAATGAGTTTTGAAATAGATATTTCAAAATGCCCTTACTGTGGGGGCACGCTCACACACAGGTTTATAGATGGACATAAACGTCTCGTATGCGCAAAATGCAATAGAATCATTTATATGAACCCCGTTCCAGTGGTTGCTGCTGTGGTGATAAAAGATGGGAAAATCCTTCTTGCAAAGAGAAAGAATCTGCCCAATATTGGCGAATGGAATCTTCCTGCGGGTTTTTTAGAGCTTCATGAACAACCGGAGGAAGGTGCTTTGAGAGAGTTAAAAGAAGAAACAGGTCTTATCGGAAAAAATCCAAAACTCTGCTGTGCTGTAACCCAGAATTCAAAAAGATACGGCTCTGTGGTTGTTATGGGTTTCATTATTGAAGAGGTATCGGGAGAAATAACCCCTGGCGACGATGCAAGTGACGCCCGATTTTTTCCCCTCAACAACATCCCACATATTCCCTTCTCATCTCATAGAAAAATAATAGAGAAAGTTACCTCATCCTTGATTCTTTAAAACCCAGATTTTATAATCTTATCCTCACAAAAGGAGTATAAAAATGCTGCCTGTTTTCAAAAAAACAAAGGAACTTGAGGCAAAAATTGATGAATTTCTTGATGTTATTATGGAAGCCTCACTGGAGTTCAAACAGGGAATAAAGTATTATCTTGAGGAGAATTTTGAAGAGTTCTCCAAAAGGGCTGAACTTGTTGATAAACTCGAGGGTAAGGCTGACACGCTTAGAAGGGAAATTGAAAATAAGCTGTATTCGGAGATGTTACTTCCTGAGGCTCGTGGTGATGTTCTCGCTCTGTTAGAAAATTCAGATGACGTTCTCAACATAATAGCAGATACTATAATGGGTTTTGAGGTGGAAAAGCCGAAAATCCCTGATTTTGTTGACAGGTATCTATATGACCTTGTTAGCGAGAGTTCTGCATCAGTCGAAGAAATGGTTACCACAGTAAGGTCATACTTTAAAAATATTACAGCAGTGCGAGACCACATAACAAAAATTATGTTTCATGAGAAAGAGTCTGACAGGGTAGGGAACAAGATAAAAAGCGATATTTTTAAGAGCACTGAATTAGACCTTGCTCATAAAATTCATATCTCAACTTTCGTGGAAAAACTGCTTCTTATTGCAGACAAGGCAGAGGACGTTGGGGATAGAATTTCCATATATGTAATGAAGAGACTCGCATAAAATGGTCTGGTTTTATCTGTTAAGCGGAATTTTTCTAGGATGGTCATTAGGTGCCAATCATACGGGAAACATCTTTGGTCCTGCCGTTGCCACCAAAATGGTCAAATTCCGCACCGCAGCTATTATTGCGTCCCTGTTCGTAATTATTGGAGCTGTTATAAGTGGTGCAGGAGCTGCCCATACCCTGGGTAAATTGGGTGCTGTAAATGCCCTTGGAGGCTCTTTCACAGTGGCACTTGCTGCTGCCATAACTGTGGCATGGATGACAAAATTGGGACTTCCTGTATCCACAACACAGGCAATCGTGGGGGCTATTGTGGGATGGGACCTTTTCTCAGGCGCACTTATAGATACAAATGCCTTGACAAAAATTGTTGCCACATGGATCATCAATCCTATTCTTGCAGGAATTTTTGCCTTCATTCTTTACAAATTGTCCATGTTTTTCCTCAGGAATGTCCAAATACACATACTTGAGCAAGATATGTACACTCGTATTGGGCTCGTACTTATTGGAGCATTTGGAGCATATTCCCTCGGGGCAAACAACATAGCCAATGTAATGGGAGTATTTGTTACCGCCAATCCCTTTAAAGACATCAATCTGTTTGACATAATACACATATCCGGTACTCAAATCCTTTTCTTTATAGGCGGTATTGCAATTGCAATTGGCATCTTCACATATTCTCATAAGGTAATAAAAACCGTAGGAAAATCTATCATGAAACTATCTCCCATAAGCGCACTTATTGTAGTTCTCTCAGAATCACTTGTCCTGTTCATTTTTGCGTCGGAAAGCCTTGCAAAACTTCTCATATCTCTGCATCTTCCTTCATTACCCCTTGCACCCGTTTCAAGTTCGCAGGCAGTGGTGGGAGGCGT
Organism: Caldifarciminota bacterium; assembly: GCA_027038175.1. GTDB lineage: Bacteria > Hydrothermota > Hydrothermia > UBA1063 > CAJXJZ01 > CAJXJZ01. The sequence continues at coordinate 112,444 of JALVYB010000051.1, forward strand.
CATTGGCATAGGAATCGCAAAAGGTGGTGGAAGAGCAATAAACTTTGGCACCTTAGGAAAAATAGCATGGGGCTGGTTGCTTACTCCAATCTCCGCCGGGATATTGAGTTTCTTTGCCCTCTTTTTTATGCAAAACGTATTCCAGCAGCAGGTCTATAAACCCATAAAATACAGTATAACTCCAGAGTGTCGCACAAAACTTGTAGAAAAAGGGCTATGGGACAAAAAACTTGAAAGCATTGAGGACAGTGTCTTTGAGAGTGCACGAGAATTTAAATATGCTTTAATTCTTAAAATGGGTCTTAAAAAGGACAGGGTTAATAAAATCATTAAATACGCTGAGTTATATCCTTTAATGATTGATTCCTTCAAGGTGAAAAAAGAACTTGATACCAAGTGGTTTGGAGAGGAACGCATTGAGGTTCTAAAAAAACTGCATGGAGTTAGATTTAAACACAAGTGGCAACTTGTGGATACTCTTTCTAAAATGAGCCCGGTCTGGAGATATAAACCACCCACACCAGAGAACAGGCTTTATAACAGAGAACTTAAAAAACGCTATGAAAAATTGTTTATTGAATTTTCAAGGTCACATCTTTAGAAGACAAAAAGGATAAAAAAGGATAAATCTTAAATCTCTTGAAAAGAAAGAGCCTTTCTTAAAAGCTCCTTGTCAGATAAGCCGTCATCAGGAAAGTTGGAAAGGAAAAATCTTAAGTCAAGAAACTGTTGATTTAGCACTTCCTTTAATCTTTCAAGAACCCTCATACTACCGTACTTATTGGTTTCGGGTAGAAGGATAAACACCCATCTTTCTCCAATAATAAAAATATCCGCTTCTCTTAATGCCTCTGTAAGGATATCTTCTATTGTGCTTTTCTCCAGAGGGTTGAACGGCTTGTCTCTATCTCTGTGTATGAGTATAATGCTAAAGTTTCGATTGTATCTATTTCCTCTTGCTATTTCCTTTCTTAAAAAGAGGTTAAAATCCTTTATCTTCTCTTCTTCCATCAACTTTTGATAGTAAATTTCAACATCTTTATTTATACCAAGCATCTGCTTGTATCTATCCGGGAGATAATCAACAAGACCTCTTTTCCTTATCCTTTCAAGCATAAATTTGGCAAGGTCTTTTTTACCTAACTTAAGCGCCTTATCAACATACTTTGTCATCTCCTGTGCAGCCCTTTCCGTTTCCCCCTTTTTCATGTATATCTCAGCGAGTGTGGTATGCACATCAAGGTCATCGGGTGCGAGGCTGCCTATTTTCTGGGCTATTACTCTGGCTCTTTCATAGTTTGCCTGGTCCATCCATAATTCCAGGGCTTTTCTATACTCTCCCAGTGCAAGTGACATATTACCAGTAGCAAGATAGAGGTCGCCCCCTACTTTCCTCATTTCCGGGTCAGCTTCTATGTAAACGAGGATTTCCTCATAAATCTGGAGTGCTCTGATGAAATTACGGGCATAAAATAACTTAAGAACTTCCCTCTTCTTTTGTGCAAGTTCCTTTGAATCGAGTAACATCCTTAAAATTATAATGGATTGGATAATTAAATTCAAGCGATAGTGTCGAAATCTTCCTCGTCAAAAAGATAAAATCTCAATCCCGACTTTAAAAACGCCATCAATCCCCATGCCGTGAATAAATTTTGGGATTATGATTTTGCTTAACCAACCAACGTGAAATGTAATATTTACAGATGATTTTTTTCAGGAGAGAAACAAAAAACATTCACATACTATCCTATATCCTGTCATTTTAAAAAACTTGACATTTCGAATTAAAAGTCATAGAATTAATTTGACAGGAGGTATAGCATGAAAAATGCAAAGCTGTTATCATTCATACTATTGTTCTTGCTTCCTGTTTCTCTCTTTTCACAATACAAGGCAGAACTATGGAGAAGATATATATTTGGGACCCCTTCACTCTCAATTGCTTACGATAAATACAGGCAAATCGCATTCTTTGCTTCAGGTTATAATGTTAACATCACAAAAGTTAATTTCAACACCGGACCTGCCCTTCAGCCTGAAGAAATAACATTTGAGGATTTGTCGGCAATAAGAACAGGAGAAAAAGTCCTGAAAATTACCTATAATGACACTACCAAAACCCTTTACATAGCCACCAGGAATAAAAAACTGGAGGTCTGGAACATTAATCACATCCAAACCCCTCAAAAGGTATCAACCATTGGTCTCTCAGGTGATGCACAGAATATGTATCTTTCCGGAAATTACTTATACCTGGCACTTGGGGATGCAGGATTTTCAATATTTGATGTCTCTAACCCATCAAACCCTGTTGAAATAAGCACCTATAGTACTCCTGGCGAAGCAAATGGGATATTTGTCTATAAAAATTACGCCTATGTTGCTAACGGAGACTCAGGGCTGAGAATAATAGATATTCACGACCCGCAGAATCCGAGTGAGGTTAGTTTCTGTTATACACCTGGATATGCAAACAAAGTTCAAGTTAATGGAAACTATGCCTATATAGCAGATGGAGACTCAGGGCTTACTATCATTGACATTTCTTCTATAAATACACCCCAGATAGTTGCCACAATAGACAGTTTTGATGGACATTGCAGCGATGTCTTTGTAAGAGATAATTACGCTTATGTAGCTGCTAAAAACCTGTATGTTGTTAATATACACGACCCCATAAATCCTTACGTGACCTCTAATTACCCCACCAAGGATTTAGTTATCCAGATTTATGTATTGGACAGTTTCGCCTTCCTTGGAATAAAGGATTATGGTGTTACAGCCGTTGAACTACCGAAAAATGACGTAGATATACCAAAAGAGGCAGGTGTATACTTTACCGGAAGGAGCTTCATAAAGAGCATATACTTTAACCAACAGGATAGTTGTTTCTACCTTGCAGACACTTTGTATGGGATAAGAAGGGTAAACCCGTGGCATGATGATACCATATCTTGCCCATTATCTGGAACACCGAACGATGTATTTGTTCAGGGGAATGATATTTACGTTGCAGATGGAGATTCAGGACTTAGAATAATAGATATACACAATCCAGACAGTATGTATGAGGTAGGTTTCTGTTATCTACCCGGTTATGCAAAGGATGTATATGTTAATGGACGGTATGCTTATATAGCCGCTTCTGATGCAGGGCTCGTAATAGTTGACATAGCCAGTCCCAAAAATCCCATAGTGGTAGGTTCATACGATACACCAGGCACAGCAGAGGGTGTATTTGTATCAGGGAATTACGCCTATGTTGCTGATGGGGATTCGGGACTCAGGATAATTGATATAAGCAACCCATCATCACCTTCTGAGATAGGGTATTATGATACTCCTGGATATGCCTATAAAGTCTCTGTTTATGGAGATTATGCTTATGTAGCTGATGGGCCAGGAGGTATAAGAGAAATATCTGTATCAAATCCAAATTCCCCGAATGAAACAAACCATTATTATGAAGGACAGGAAGCAGTAAGCATTTCTGTAGATACCCCGTTTGACGAATATATACATGCAGGATTCAAATCCTTTGAAATATCCGGGTCCTTATATCCAATAATTGAGATAGGAGAGCATATGTCGTGGGGAATTTATTGGTTCTATGATATTTATCTTTCGGGAACTCCCTGGGATGTATGTGTCCTAAATAAAGATTTGTTTTATGTTACCTATGATGTAGTAGCTGAAGGGGAGATGGGATTGGAAATATATGAATCCTGGATATCCGGAGTAAAAGAACAATCTCCCACAGGAACATCCTCTAAAATAACACTTGAGAGCAGCATAATCAAAAACTACATTACTTTAAACTTCCAGCAGCCATTGAAAGATTGGATAACTGCAGCGATTTACAGTATTGACGGGAGAGAAGTTAAAAAATACTTAATCAGCCCAGAGAGAACAGAAACAGGTGGCAGAATAAGGATACCTGTTCAGGAAATGAGAAATGGTGTTTATCTATTAAGAGTAAAAGGAAAAGACATCTCAATTACCAGAGCAATTGAAATAGTCCACTGACAGAGAACCCGCACATTTTGTACGGGCCAATAGCAGAACTTTTGAAAATTCTCTCAGTTTACCCTATAATCTAACCTATGAAATTTGTAATTATAGGCTTTGTTATAATCATACTTTACCTGATTTACCTTTACAATTCCCTTGTTAAATTACGCGTAAGGGTTAAAAATGCCTGGTCTCAGATTGATGTTCAGTTAAAAAGAAGACACGACCTCATTCCAAACCTCGTTGAAACAGTGAAAGGCTATGCAAAGCACGAAAAAGAACTCTTTGAGACCATAGCAAAATACAGAGCAATGGCTGAAAATGCCCGAACTATGAAGGAAATAGGAGACAGTGAGGGAAGATTAACAGAGGCTGTAGGAAAACTTATTGCCGTGGTAGAGAATTATCCTGAACTCAAGGCAAATGAGAACTTTCTCCAGCTTCAGGAAGAACTTGTATCAACGGAAAATAAAATCGCGTTTGCAAGGCAGTTTTACAATGACATGGTTATGAAATACAATACAAAAATAGAGTCCTTCCCATCAAACATTGTGGCAAACATGTTCCATTTCAAAAAGGCGGAATTTTTACTATTCCCCGGTGAAAGAGAGAACGTAGCCGTGGAGTTCTGAAATGGATTTTTATACCATTGCGGAAAGAAACAAACGAAGAACCATCTTCCTGATACTCATATTCACAGCAATTTTAGCATTTCTGGGATACGTACTTGACTTTTACTATTTTGGTAACAGATTCCCCTATATGACAGTACTTGCCATTTTTATAGGTGGATTCCAGGCATTTATTGGATATGTGGCTGGTGATAAGATGGTGCTACATTCTGTAAGAGCCCGCCCGGCAAACCCGGAAGTTCTGAAAGAAAAACAGCTAATAAATATCGTGGAGGAACTGTCACTTGCTGCAGGATTACCTAAACCAAAGGTTTATGTAATGGACGACCCTTCACCAAATGCTTTTGCCACAGGAAGAGACCCTGAACACGCTTCCGTATGTGCAACTACAGGTCTTTTAGAGATGATGAATCGTGAGGAACTTCAGGGTGTAATGGCGCATGAACTAACACACATAAGGGAGAGGGACATCCTGACCATGACCATGGTCGCAGCCCTTGCAGGTGCAATAGGAATACTTGCTGCCATTTCACGCAACCTTATGTATTTCGGCGGAGGGAGAAGGAGAAGGAGCAGGGATTCGGACTCAGGTGGAAGTGCGGGTCTCGTGATTTTTATAATCTACATAGTACTTGCTATACTGGCGCCACTAATTGCAAGACTTCTCGCCCTTGCTGTCTCACGCGCAAGAGAGTATGCAGCTGATGCAGGAAGTGCAGAACTCACAAGGAATCCCCTTGCACTCGCAAGTGCCTTAAGGAAAATTGCAGGAGCACCTCCTATGAAAATTAAAAACCACGGTGTGGCACACCTTTTTATTTCAGAACCCTATAAAAAGAGAATTAACGAAAAAGATTCATTATGGGCAAATATCTGGGCAACCCATCCCCCTATTCAAAAACGCATTGCCCTGCTTGAACAAATGGCTCACAGATACGCTGAATAATTGCATTATTTTGCATCCCTCTTCCTCAAAATTAGAGTTTACCGAAGTATTCCGATTATGTTGTCTCATAATGAATTAGCCTCCTTTTATGTGTATCTTTTTGTTCTTATGATTATGAACCTTCTCAAGTTGATTGTACAA
>JALVYB010000052.1 GCA_027038175.1 Caldifarciminota bacterium
TTCAGGGTTGTGCATCTTTTAAAGTAAAAGGAGTTAAAGGTAATGGGAATTCCGGAAAATGGCGTGCTTCTTAGAATATTTATAGGAGAGGATGACAGGTATAAGGGAAAACCTCTCTACGAATACATAGTTATGGAAGCAAAGAAAAGAAAGATGGCGGGGGCAACAGTAATAAGAGGTATAATGGGTTTTGGTGCAAAAAGCCATCTCCACACTGCCAAACTTTTAAGGATTTCAGATGACCTTCCCATGGTAATAGAGATAGTTGATTCTGAGGAAAAGATAAACGAGTTCTTGCCTTTTCTCGATGAGGTTGTAAATGACGGTCTCATTACAATTGAAAAGGTGAAAGTAATAAGATACTGTCCAAAAGAAAAATAGAAATATGGACTCTCTTCACGAGACCATAAAAAGGGACAGGCAGATATGGAAATTCTGTTTTTATGGCTTCTTTAAGAATCTCAGGTTTTTTGAGCCCTATCTTTACATTTACTTCCTTCATCTCGGCTTTTCACTCTTTGAAATAGGGCTTTTGTTTTCCATAAGAGAAATTACCGTGTACATCCTTGAGATTCCCACAGGGGTATTTGCTGACAACTACGGAAAGAAAAAATCACTTCTTCTCTGTTTTTCTTCTTACATCGTGTCTTTCATTCTGTTTTTCTTTACAAGGAATTTTCTTGTCGCTGCCTTTGGTATGATTATGTATGCCTTTGGTGAGGCATTCCGTTCGGGAACACATAAGGCAATGATTTACTCGTATCTTGAAAGGAAGGGCTGGTTTTCAGAAAAGGCTTTCGTATACGGCAGAACTCGTTCTTTTTCACTTCTTGGGTCTGCTGTTTCAGCGTTTTTATCAATCGTTTTTGTTCTTAACATTCCTGCAATGAAGTGGATTTTTATTATAACCATTGTTCCGTATATTCTGGATTTTCTCCTGATACTTTCGTATCCTGATTATCTTGATGAAAGAATCGAGTCAAAGTTCAGTTTTAAGGAGTTTATAAAATCTTCGTACGAGAAGATGCTCTCTATTATGAAAAACACCCATCTTGCCAGAGTCCTTGTGAGTTCTGCCCTGTATGACGGGATTTTTAAGAGCACAAAGGATTACATTCAACCAATATTGAAAAATATTATTCTTGCGAGTGGTATAGTTGTCATTGCAAATCTTTCACCATCTCAGAATGTTAAGGTTGTTTTAGGTATTGTTTATGGTATCTTTTATATATTCAGTTCATCAGCATCAAGGAATGTGTTCAGGCTTTTAAAATTTATTGACTCGTTTTCCCTTATGAACCTTCTCTTTGACTTAATGGGCATTATCTTTATCGCTCTCTATTTTGTAATTGGCTGGGAGCAAATGTATATCGTAATTATCCTCTACTTTATCCTTTACCTTATGAAGGATGCAAGAAGGCCTCTTGTGGTTGATGTCCTGGGGGATATGATGAAAAAGAGTGAAAGGGCAACGGTTTTTTCTGTGGACAGCGAACTTAAGTCTATTTTCATGGTTGTTTATGCACCCCTGTTCGGTTATATTTCCGACAAGTTCTCAATCCAGACAGCATTTTTGCTGTCAGGCATATTCATTCTCGTTTTAAACTTGTGGATTAAGCAGAGTGTTAAATACAAGGTAAAATTGGGAAAATGAAGCATTTAGCTCAGGCAGTAAGTTGCTGGAGATACCCCTAAAGCAGAGATGAAAAAATGAATAAATTTAAGCATCGAGATGCCTTAATATTAGGTGGTATTCTTGTAATTGTTACTATTTACTGGGCACTTTATTCCAGCAGTATTTTTCTAAGAAGGTTTGCAGCTATCTGGTGGATATTCTTATTTTATGCTGCTATGCGGTGGACAATTAAGACATTTTTAGGAGAGGTAAATTTCAGGCGGGATAGTTTTGTAGACGTTGTGTTCCTATTGATTACCGTATTTTACCTATATACACCTTACATTAAGGTTTTCTTTTTATGGAGACTTCCTGAAAATATAACATTTGACCCTTTTCTCGACTTATTTGTTATCCTGTTGATTATCGTGCATTTTATCTTGTGGAGTATGTTGGTTCATTATAGAATAGTTTATATTGAACGAAATAGTAAGAGTTTTACTTTTGGAGAGAGATTGAAAATAACAGGTATTGTTGAAATTTTATTCATTTTACTCCTTGTAACTTTAAAAATAATCCAGATGTTAGGTATTTCCTCTTGGGGTTAAATGTAAAAATGGTACCATGATGATTTATAACTATTCATAGGTTGATTGTTAAGTTTTACAATCCCTCTTTTGGGTTTTATAATTTTCCGCATGAATTTAGCCCTTCTTTTTGAGATGTTTCTCAAGTTCTTCAAAATTGGCATTGTTGGGTTTGGTGGGGGGTGGGCGATTTTGCCTATTATTGAAAGGGAGGTGGTTCAGAACTCTCACTGGCTTTCCCCCCTTGAATTCAATGACCTTGTTGCAATTGCAGGCTCAACCCCGGGACCTGTTGCTGTAAATGCAGCAACTTATATCGGGTTTAAAATGGCAGGTGTTCCGGGTGCTATTTTTGCAACACTCGGTGTTATTACTCCGCCTTTTGTGATTATTCTGCTTATATCACTGTTTCTGAGAGCCTATATTAAGGCAAAAATAGTGAGATACCTCCTTCTTGGACTTAAAGGGGCTGTTCTGGGGCTTTTGATTTTAGCCTTTTATTC
>JALVYB010000053.1 GCA_027038175.1 Caldifarciminota bacterium
ACTGGGTTATCTCCCGTCAGAGGTCCTGGGGCGTACCCATACCTGCAGTTGTCTGTAAAAAATGCGGTAAGGTGCATTTAAGACCTGAAATCATCAGGAATCTGGCAGAAAAGGTAAAGACCCAGGGTTCTGATGCCTGGTACAAATTGCCAGTGGAAGAATTTGTAGGTGATTTTAAGTGTGATTGTGGTAGTGCTGAGTTTGAAAAGGAACTCAACATTCTGGATGTGTGGTTTGATTCTGGAGTATCCAGTTTTGCGGTTCTTGAACCAAGAAATATTAGATGGCCCTCTGATGTCTATCTTGAAGGTCCTGACCAGCACAGGGGCTGGTTTAATGCTGCAATGATGATAGGTATGGCTCACAGGGGAAAGCCTCCCTATAGGGCTGTAGTGACTCACGGCTGGGTTCTGGATGAAAAGGGTCTTTCCATGCATAAATCTCTCGGGAACGTAATTCATCCATCAGAAATAATCAATAAATACGGTGCAGAAGTTCTGAGGCTGTGGGCGTCCTTTGGTGATTACACAGAGGATATGAGGCTTGGTAAAGAAATTCTCGCGAGAATTGTTGACAGTTACAGGAAAATCAGGAATACAATCAGGTTTATACTGGGTAACCTCTACGACTTTGATTATGAAAAGGACAGGGTAGAACTTGAAAACTTATTCCCGCATGACAGGTATGTTCTTCACAGGTGGGAAGAGGAAAAGAGAAAGGTGAAAAAATACTATGACAATTACGAATTTCACAGGGTTCTCCATACCCTGTATAGATTCGTAGTGGTTGACCTTTCTTCGTTCTTCCTCGATTATACGAAGGATAGATTATATACGTGGGGGAAGGATTCAAAGGGACGCAGAAGCGCACAGACAGTAATGTATTTAATTCTGGATGAATTTTTGAGGGTAATCTCACCTATAGCCACCTTCACAGCCTATGAGGCTTACAAATTTTTCAATAAAAAGAATAAGAAAGAGGCTGTGTTCCTTGAACTCTGGCCAGAAAACAGAGACGAGTATTTAAACGAAGAAATAGCAAAGGACTTTGGAGTCCTTATGCAGGTGCGGGACAGGGTACTTCACGCCATCGAGGTTGCAAGAAAGGACAAAAAACTCATAAATGATAGACTTGAGGCAAGGGTAAACGTAGAGGCAAAGAGTGACGATGTAAAATCTCTTCTTGAGAAGTACAGAGAGTACCTTCCTGAGTTCTTCATTGTCTCACAGGTTGAGCTTTCCATAGAACCTGATGAAGGGCATGAAGAAGAAGACGACCTTGTGAAGGTAAAGGTCTTCCATGCAAAAGGAGAAAAATGCCCAAGGTGCTGGATCTGGTCAGAGGATATGAAAGATGGCCTCTGTCCCAAGTGTAGAGAGGTGATGCTTAATGAAAATAAATCTTAAAGAACTGCCGCAGGGCAGGAAAGAGATTTCTGTTAACCTTAGTGGCGGAGAGATAGGTATAAAAGAACATGAAAAGGAATTTGACCTTATAGGAGATGTTGCTGCTCATATATTACTTTTAAAATCCCGCACCACAGTAAATGTGGAGATAGAGATAGATTACAGGGTGAGACTCCAGTGTTCAAGGTGTCTTGAACTTTTTGAAAAGACCTATCATGAAAAGGAGTCCTTTGTCTTTCGGGAGGGGGAGGAAAAACTACGAAAAGAGAAAAGTCTCAGTGAGGAGGATATATACACTTACTTCTATGCAACTGAGGAGGTGGACCTCTCACCGCTTATAAGAGACATGATAATTCTCTCCATCCCCATGAAGCCACTGTGTAAAAAGGATTGTAAGGGGCTTTGTCCTGTATGTGGTGCTAACTGGAATAAAGAGACATGCGAACATATGGGGAACCTGAAACCTGTGACCAAACTTTCGAAGCTATTGGAATTTAAGAACAAACTGCCCGGATGATTTTGCTGCTTATTGCTAAACTCTTTTTCTTTCATGGCGAGGGAATAGAGTTTTATCAGATTCCTCAGAAAGACAGCACCTTCTTCTATTTCGTTTACAGAGTGAACGCACAGGATTTTCCTGCCGAACTTGTGAATGGTTCTCCGGTAAAAAGGGTGATTGTTTACGGTGAAATAGCATCAGATAGGGATATAAAAGCAGCCTTTTACAGAGATGATACCATAGATTGTAGTTCTGATTATTACACCCTTATAAAAAGGCTGCGTGTTAAAAGGGAGAAAAAGTATTCTATTAAGACCGTGCTATCAACCTCTGGAGGGCTAAAGAAGTATGAAAAAACAGAGAAGCAGAAAGACCTGTATCCCATAAGTTCACTTATACCATCTGTCTCAGATTCACAGGTGAAGTTCGCTTGGTACTTCGACTCTGTGGGTTTTATAGCGATTTATTCCAGGATTGAAGATTCTGGATGGTTGAATATAGAGAGTGAAGTAGGGAGATTTTTAAAGAGGAAAAAGGTTTATGTGAGAAACGGCTGGAATTTTATTCCACTCAGGTTGAGGGGGCTTTCTCCTGCTGATTATAGGTTTGTACTGAAAGTACGAAGCTACACGAGAGAGGCGGTTGTCCC
>JALVYB010000054.1 GCA_027038175.1 Caldifarciminota bacterium
GCTTTGCAGGATCTTCATCTACGATCTCGCACGAGTTTTCGCTTTTTTTCAGCTTATTACAAACTTCACCGATACCACCAGAACATATCACGAATTTTTTGGAAATCATTTTAAAGACAAGCGGTTTATCCGTTTCGCACTCGATAAAAACAACCCCTTTAAACTTTACATCTATCAATTATTCCTCCATTAAAATGTCTAAATAGCGCTTGAACCTAAGTCAAGGAATTCTTCGAGCTTTTTTTCGCTTAGCTTTTTAGCTATGGTTTGGTAATTATCGTAATATGTAATATACACCGCCAAATCCTCTTTGCGAGATTTTTCTATCAGGGTTAACAGAAAATATGGATTGTGTGTTGTGATGAAATATTGATTGCTCTCATCTAAGGCAATCAGTTCCGCTAAATACTTTGTGTAGTATGGAAACGCATGGGCTTCTGGCTCTTCCATTGCTATTATTGAGTTCTTGTTTGTATTAATCACTGCAAGATAAAATATTAAACGCTGAATAGTATCTGAAAGAACTGCATAGGGATACATTATGAGTAGGTCTTCAGTTTCTTTGACCAGTTTTAACTCATTGGATGTAGGCTCTATTAGCGCTTTTAATCCAAATCTGGTAAAGATTTCTTTACAAATACTTTTAACCGACTTGTGGGTCAGAAATATAGAAAATAAGTTGCTTCCATCTGGTGGAAGTAGGAAATCCGTATCCCTACTGTTGCCAAATTTTGCGAATTTATTGAACCTATAAAACTTAAAATCTTTTGCAATTTTATTAAACTCCTCATAGCGACCTGACGATAGAAAAGTTATTACTGGGACTAAATTTGGATCCACTTTAAATCTGTATGAACCATCGCTATAGTATAATTTGATTGTAAAATCTTGCCTGCTAGCATATTCTCGAAAAGCAATTTTAATATTTTCGTCTAAATTGTTGTCATAGAATAGATTACTATAATCCTTGTGCCTTATGAATAAATCTACACTACCATATCTCCTGTAATAACAAAGTGATGGAAGACCAACGATAGCCTCAATTATATTCTACTTTCCTGTGTTCGGTTCTCCTATGAAGATATTGACTCTCTTGCATTCAAGTTTCAGATTCTTTATCGATTTGAAGTTCTCGATCTCAACCTCACGTATTGGAGGGAAAACATCGAGCTCAACATTCGACGATACGGATGCCATGCACAATAATCATTTAAAGATGATAAAAGCTTAATCCTTTGCAAACTTTAACTGAACAAAAATCTTTAATATTATTCCTAACAAGATATTATCGCTCCGCTTCCCACGCCCGTGTGAGAAATATGATCACGGGTCGGTTGGCGGAGCAACATCTTATCGCAGAGTGTGATTGTATGCTCGATGTAAATCTGATTGATCCAGAGGAACTGAAAGACCTCAGAGATTGTGAAACTCTTATGATCCTCTCTCCAGAGAAGTTGATCGACGAGCTAAAGGAGAATCTCAGCATAAACATTCCTTACTTCGGCGGAGTTTTTCCGGGGGTTATATATGAGCAAAAGAGATACGAGGATAAAATTGTAGCCGTCAGATTCTACGAAAAGCTGAAGATATTCAGAGACGATAAGATGCCTGAGAATGCCGATGGAACGCTTATAATATTTGCAGACTCATTATATACGCCGATTGAGGACATACTCGAAAGAACTTACTTCAATTACGGTGCTATATGCTATATCGGCGGAGGTGCGGGTTCTTTAAGCTTTAAACAGATAGATTGTCTATTCGATAACAGAGGTTTCTTTAGGCAAGGATGCATATTTGCTAATCTTAAAAGGTGCATAGATGTTGCTGTAAAACACGGATGGAAAGATACTGAGCAAAGCCTTATAGCGACTAAGACCGATGGAAGAGAGATAATCGAACTTGACTGGGAACAGGCGTTCAAAGCTTACAGAGATAGCTTAAACAAAATGGGAGTTAATATAGATGAGAAGAATTTCTTCGATGTTGCAAAAGCTTATCCATTCGGAATATCGAGGATCGAAGGTGAACACATAATTAGGGATCCGCTCATGCTTAAAGACGGGAGAATAGTGTGTGCAGGAAAAGTTCCGCAAAATTGCCTCTTGACAATTATGAAAGGGGAAAAAGAGAGGCTTATAGAAGCTGCAGAAAACTGTTCGAGATGCGTGGATGCAGATGTTGTTTTCGTAGCAGATTGTATATCAAGAGTCCTCTATCTCAATAAGGATTTCAGGAAGGAGCTGAGAGCTATTGAGAAAGATTGCTTCGGAATCTTAACGATCGGGGAGATTGCGAGTTCCGAAAATTTTATAGAATTTCATAATAAAACAATTGTTGTGGGTGGATTGGTATGATAGACAAGCTCGGATATCTCACAACCCTCTACGAATTATCTCTCATGCTCTATCCGAAAGATGTTGAAGACATGCTTAAGGAATTTGCGAAGATCATCATGACGAGATTCGGATTTAGCTGTGCCTACATCGAGGTT